>JBEKSK010000129.1:0-7515 GCA_049517155.1 Solirubrobacteraceae bacterium | reverse complement strand
GGCCGCAAGGCCGGCCACGACCGCCACCGCGAGCACGGCGGCCGCCAGCGCGGGCAGGGCGAGGCGGTGCCGCAGCGCCCGGCTAGTCATAGAAGGTGATGATCGCGAGTACGAGATATGTCGCCACCAGTGCCCAGCCCTCGTATGGGTGTCCCTCGCCATCGTCGGTGATCTTCCAGACCACGACAGCGGTCAGGGCGAGTGCCCCGATGTATAGCGGCTGCAGCGCGAAGGTCAGCGAGGTGTGCATGCTCAGCGAGATCAACACGAGCGCGGGGAACAGGAACGCCGCGATCTGGGCGACCGAGTTGACGACCACGGCGATCGCCAGGTCGCTGCGGCGCCGCGCGGCGAGCACGACGCCCACGGCCTGCTCGACCGCGTTGCCGGCGATCGCCACGATCACCAGGCCCGCGAAGGCCTGCGAGATGTGCAGGCGGTGGATCGCCGGGCCGAGCGCGTCCACGAACCAGTCCGAGACCAGTGCCGCTCCCACGCCCGCGCCGACCAGCAGCGCGATCGCCGCGACCATCCCCACGCGCGCCGGTGCCGAGGGGTTGCGGGCGCCCGCGTCGCGGCGCACGTAGGGGATCACCCAGAGCAGGTAGGTGACCAGCAGCGCCGCCGCGGCGATCGCCGAGATCGTCTTGACGTGGTGGCTCGCGCCGTTGCCGGCGGCGAGCGAGAGGCCGACGATCACGATGATGAAGACGCAGACCAGGAGCAGCGTCGAGGCGTCGCGCGGCGCGCGCGGGTCGAAGCGCATCACGCCGTCCTGCGTGCGCAGCGAGCCGACGATCACGACCAGGCCGAGGATCAACAGCGAGGTCGCGAACAGCGAGCCGACGATCGCGCTCTGCGCCACCGCGAGCTCGCCCGCGCGCAGGGCGAAGACGACGACGAACAGCTCGGGCAGGTTGCCGAGCGTCGCCTGCAGCAGACCGGTCGCGGCCGGCCCGAGGCGCTCGCCGACGTGCTCCGTCGCGAACGACACGACCCAGGCCGAGCCCGCCAGCGCGAGCGTCGCCAGGGCGAACGCCACGACCACGGTCCAGTGGTCGAAGTGCGCGAGGGCGGCGAGGCCGCCGAGCGCCACGATCGCCGCGACCGCCACGCGCTCCATGATCCGCATGCGGTGGAGCCTAGTGGCTGGTCAGAACGCGATCGATCAGGCCGTATTCGGCGGCCTGCGCGGCGGTGAAGAAGCGGTCGCGCTCCATCACCGTGTGCAGCTCCTCGAGCGGCTTGCCGCACGCCTTGGCGTAGATCTCGTCGATCCGTTCGCGGATCTTCAGGACCTCACGCGCCTGGATCTCGATGTCGGTCGCCTGTCCCTCGAACGCGGACGATGGCTGGTGCAGCAGGATCCGGCTGTTCGGCAGCGCCGAGCGCTTGCCCGGCGCACCGCCGGCCAGCAGCAGCGACCCCATCGACATCGCGACACCGACGCACATCGTCGCCACGTCGGGCTTGATGAAGTTCATCGTGTCGAAGATCGCGAGGCCCGAGTAGATCGAGCCGCCCGGCGAGTTGATGTAGAGCGAGACATCCTTGTCGGGGTCGACGGACTCCAGGTGCAGGAGCTGTGCGACGACGACGTTGGCGACCTGATCGTCGATCGCGGTCCCCAGGAAGATGATCCGCTCGTTGAGCAGCCGCGAGTAGATGTCGTACTCGCGCTCGCCCCGGGCGCTGCGTTCGATCACGGTCGGGATCAGCGGCACCGCTCTAACCCTAGTCCTCGCCGTGCGCCGGCGCGGGCTCCGCTGTGGCGGGCGCCGCGCTCGAGCCCTCGTGCGCGAGCCACGCGAGCACCGCGGTGCGGGCGAAGCGCCAGGCGTCGCCGATCTGGCGGCCCGGCAGCTCGCCCTCGCGCGCCAGCGCCGCCACGGCGGCCGGGTCGACCGCGAGCAACTCCGCGACCTCCTCGAGCGTCAGCACGTCGGGCTCGAAGGGGCGGAAGGCGTGGCGGCCCACCACGGTGGCCTGCTCGGGCAGCGTCTCGATCGTCACGCGCCGGTTGCCGGGCGCGCCGATCGCGCGCGAGAGCAGCTCGGAGACGACGGCCTGCTTGGGACGGCGGGACTCGAATGCGAGGCGGTCAAGCGCCCGCGCCTGCGCCTGCGGGATGCGAACGAACAGCGCCGCGGTTGGCTTCTCGGCCACGCCGCGATGATATCACGATAGCTAGATATTGACGCCGCGCATGCCGTCTTCGGGGTAGCGCTCGCCGGCCGCCGGCCCGACCACCTCGCTGATCTGGGCGAGCTCCTCCGGCGTCAGCTCGAAGTCGAGCGCGCCGAGGTTCTCCTCCAGGTAGCTGCGCCGCTTGGTTCCGGGGATCGGCACGATGTCCTCGCCCTGGCCGAGCACCCAGGCGAGCGCCAGCTGGCTGGGGCTCACGCCGCGACCCGTCGCGAGCGCCGCGACGCGGCGAGCGAGGACCAGGTTCGCGTCGATGTTGTCGTGGCTGAAGCGGGGCCCGTTGCGGCGCCAGTCGCCGGCGTCGAGTTCCAGCGTGCTCGAGAAGCGTCCCGCGAGAAAGCCGCGTCCGAGCGGCGAGTAGGCGACCAGCGAGATCCCCAGCTCGCGCAGCGTCGGCAGAATCTCTGCCTCGACGTCGCGCGTCCACAGGGAGTACTCGGTCTGCACGGCCGCTATCGGGTGCACCGCGTGGGCGCGGCGGATCGTCGCCGTGGAGGCCTCCGAGAGGCCGATGTGGCGGACCTTGCCCGCCGCGACCAGCTCCGCCATCGCGCCGACCGTCTCCTCGATCGGCGTCGTCGGGTCGACGCGGTGCTGGTAGTAGAGGTCGATGTGATCGACTCCCAGCCGCTGCAGCGACGCCTCGCAGGCGGCGTGAACGTACTCGGGGCTGCCGTCGATCGTGCGTCCCGACGGCTCGCCCGGGGCGATCCTGATGCCGAACTTGGTGGCGAGGAAGACCTCCTCGCGCCGCCCTGCGATCGCCGCGCCGACGAGCACCTCGTTGGTGTGGGGACCGTACATGTCCGAGGTGTCCAGGAACGTGCAGCCGAGCTCTAGCGCGCGGGCGATCGTCGCCGTCGACTCGTCGTCGTCACCGGGTCCGTAGAACGCCGACATCCCCATGCAGCCGAGTCCGAGCGCGGAGACGGCCGGTCCGTTGGCTCCAAGCGTGCGGGTCTTCATGCGATCAGGCTCCTCGTTGTCTCCGGCGCCATCGCCGCCGCACGATAATCACACCATGGCGGCGCTCAGTTGGCCGAACTTTCTGACGGTCGTGCGGATCCTACTTGTGCCCGTGCTGGTCGTCGCGCTGCTTGGCCACACCGAGGACGGGGACGTCTTCGCGGCGATCGTCTTCGCGCTGGCCTCGCTGACCGACTTCGTCGACGGCTACCTCGCGCGCTCGCGCGACTCGGTCACGACCTTCGGCAAGCTCATGGACCCGCTGGCCGACAAGCTGCTGATCGTGGCCGCGCTGATCACGCTGGTCTCACTGCACCGCCTCGCGGCCTGGGTGGCGATGGTGATCATCGCGCGTGAGCTCGCCGTCACGGTCCTGCGCATGGGCGCGACGCAGGCCGGCGTGATCATGGCCGCGAGCAACTTCGCCAAGCTGAAGACGTGCGTGCAGATCGCGGCGATCCTCGCCGTGATCGCGGTGCACGGCCATCCTGCCTGGGTCAACGCGCTGATCTACGCCGCCGTCGTGATCACCGTCGCCTCGGGGCTCGATTACTTCTTCGGGCTGCGACGGCGCATCGCCCAGGCGCAGCGCTCCGGCGCCTGACTACTCCTCGACGTCCAGCCACTCCCGCAGCGTCGTATGCCGCGCCGGCGGCTGCCCGCTTTGGAGCTCGCCGCGCAGCTCGCCCAGCGTGCCGTGGCGCTCGGCCGCCACGTTGTGCTGGTGGATCGTCTCCAGGTTCTCCTGGCGGGCGCAGACGAACGCCCGGTCCGGCAGCTCCGGCAGCTTCGCGACGACGCCGCCGATCATCTCCCGCACGCAGTCCTCGACGAAGCGCGGGCGCCGGTGCGCCTTCTCGACGACCGCGACCTCATCGACGCGCTTCATCAGTTCATAGATCTCCGAGGACATCGACTGCTCGACGATCTCCAGCAGCGTGCGCGCCTCGATCTCGAGCACGCCGGATTCGGTCGCGCCGACATACAGGGTCCCCAGGCCGCGCTGATTGTGCGTGGCAACCGGCACGGCGTCGAGGATGCGATCGATCTCGGACTCGCTGAAGCCGTCCTCGAGCAGGCGCGCGCGCGCGGAGGCGGCCACCAGCTCCTGCGCGCAGGGGCATGCCGTCATGCCCTGCGCGGTGACCCCGACAACCCGCCGCGTGCCGCGCCGCGATGCCACCGCCATGCCGTGCAGCGTGTAGATCTCCTGGGTGTCGATGCCCGACACCGGGGCGGGCTTGTGCTCGGGGTAGCGCGCGGCGATCGTCACCTCGGCGCGCCGGGCCCCCTGGCGCTCGCGCACGAGCTCGGCGACGCGCTGCGCGAGATCCTCGGCGCGAAACGTGGACTCGCCGAGAACGACCTCGCCGATTGCCTCGTTGACGACCTCCTCGAAGCGCGACATGTGCGCGCCCTTCTGATCGCCGGCGAGGTCCACAAAGCAGTCGAGGCGGGCGGAGAACAGCTGCTCGGCGCCGTGCTGGCGGATCCGGATCACCTTCTCGACTCCCGTCACGCCGACGCGCGAGAGCCCGATCGCGAGCGTCGGCGTTTGCGCCTGGACGTCGGGCGCGACGAGCGTTAGGGGTCGATCCGGCATGCGAGTTCTCCGCCAAGCCTACCGAGCATCCCGCACGGCCAAGCCATCCTGCTCTCGACGCCCCTGCTTGTGCTATGACTCCCGGCGTCGCGGTGGGGAGACCCCGGCCACGGAGAGGAGTTACGAGGTGGAGATTGCGCTTGAAGGTGAGCCGCAGGCCGACGCGTCACTGACCCTCGGAGGGCCGGCGATCGTCGAGTTGGAGGAGCTTGGACCGCTGCTCGCCGAGGGACACGAGCGCGGTGTGCTGACCTACGAGAGCGTCGCCGCGGCGCTCGAGGAGGCGGAGGCTTCGCGCGAGCAGATCGCCGAGCTGCACGCCTACCTCGACGAGCACGGCATCGAGCTCGTCAGCCGCGAGGAGACGACCGAGCCGGAGTCTCCGGTCGTGGCGCTGAAGGCGGAGCTCGACCTGACGGTCGAGCCGAGCCTTGACTCGCTGCGGCTCTACCTGCGCTCGATCGGGCGCGTCGCGTTGCTCACCGCAGCCGACGAGGTCGCGCTCGCGAAGCGGATCGAGCGCGGCGACATCGCGGCCAAGCAGCAGATGGTCGAGGCCAACCTGCGGCTGGTCGTCTCGATCGCCAAGGGCTACCTGGGCCGCGGGCTCTCCTTTCTCGACCTGATCCAGGAAGGCTCGCTCGGCCTGATCCGCGCGGTCGAGAAGTTCGACTACCGCCGCGGCTACAAGTTCTCGACCTACGCGACATGGTGGATCCGCCAGGCAGTGACGCGCGCGATCGCGGACAAGGGCCGCACGATCCGCATCCCGGTGCACATGGTCGAGAAGCTCAACAAGGTGATCGGCGTCGAGCGCCAGCTCGTCCAGCAGCTCGGGCGCGAGCCGACCGCCGAGGAGATCGCGGAGCAGCTCGACTGTTCGCCGAAGGAGGTCCGCGAGATCCTGAGGATGGCGCAGAGCCCGGTCTCGCTCGAGAAGCCGGTCGGCGAGGAGGACGACTCCGCGCTGGGCGACTTCATCGAGGACCAGACCGCCGAGTCGCCGTTCGAGCTCGCGGCCCGGACGATGCGCGACGAGCACGTCTGCCGCGCCCTTTCGGTCCTCCCGCGCCGCGAGCGCGAGGTGATCGAGATGCGCTACGGGCTGACCGGCGAGCGCCCGCGGACGCTCGAGGAGGTCGGACAGGCCTTCAACGTGACGCGCGAGCGGATCCGCCAGATCGAGAACCACACGCTCAAGAAGCTCGAGTCGCTGCCCGAGACGCAGCGGCTGCGCGACGCGTCCTAGCCAGATCGAGCCGGGATGATCACGGCCGGCCGGCCGGCGGGGGCCGCGACGGCGCTGGCGCGCGCGGCCGGTCCGCGGCGCCGCTATGCTGCGGACCGCCCACGGCGGGGTTCCCGAGCGGTCAAAGGGGACGGACTGTAAATCCGTTGGCTCAGCCTTCGAAGGTTCGAATCCTTCCCCCGCCATAGCCAGTGTTTTCGGGGCTTTTGCGCTTCGCCCCCCGCCCCGCTACTCGTGTTCCACATCGCGTTCCCCAGCGGCCGCCGCAGGGGTGGCGGGAAAGCGCCGCTACTACGCGCTCTGGCGTGACACGGACGGGCCCGAAGCCCGACCTCTCCTACCTGACCCGGCAGGAGGCCGCCGCGGCGCTGCGCCGAGAGTGCTGCAATCACGCGCAAGCGGCACTCTGGCCTGTCGCCAGAGTGCCCCATGTCAGCCGCCACCATAAGAGCCGGAGCCGCGTACGACGAGCCGCCGCCGCCACCACCCAAGCCGCCGTTGTCGCTGCAGGCATTCGGGTCCGCTCTCTCGGGGGGACCCGGTCTACGCGGGAGGCGCCGCGGAGGATTTCCCCTAGTCGGCGGGGGTTGGCGTGTCTACGATGTGCGGAGTTGGGTGTTCAGAGATCTGCTGAGGGAGGGTAGGAGCGGTGAGGAGATCCTGGTGGCAGGGAAGACGGCTGCTCTTGGCGGCTGGGTTGGCCGCTGCAGCGTTTGCGGTAGCGGGCATTGCATACGCGGCGATTCCGGGCAGCGGCGGGGTGTATACGGCGTGCATGCTGAAGGGTGTTGGGACGATCCGGTTGATCGATCCTTCGCAACCGAAGAACGCCTTGGACAGCCATTGCACAAGCATTGAGCAGCAGATCACGTGGAATCAGGTCGGGCCTCCTGGGACGCCTGGGGCTACAGGGCAGCAGGGGAAGGCCGGGGTGACAGGACCGACGGGCGACGCGGGCGCGCCGGGACCAACCGGCGCAAGCGGCGCAAGCGGTCAGCAGGGGCCGGCGGGCACGAGCGCCGCGGCATACCCGAGCGTGCTCACGGGCCGCGTTGACGACGTACCGGCGCTCTCGCTGGACAGTCAAAGCGGCGGCGGCGGTGCACCGCCGGTTTGGTCGCCGTCATACGGCGCGCCGAGTGGAATCACGGCGGCCGCTCCATCGCTGGTGAATGTGGAGACGCTCTCGTCGAACAACTCGTTCGTCGCGCAAGACCTAGACGCCGAGATGACGAACGGGCCTGTCCCCGCCGGCTCAAACGACACCATCACGGTTACGCTCGTCGTGAGCGGCGCCCCGGCACTCACATGCACGATTGACGCTTCGGAATCGAGTTGCGACAGCGCTGACCAGACGGCCGACGTACCCGCAGGGTCCACGCTCGCGCTCGAGGTCTACCCGACGGCCGCGCTCGGCGAAAGCCCCGGGGGCGGCGCCGCTGCTCCGATCCCACAGTTCGCCCTACTGTTTGGGCTCGAGGAAGTAGCGGCC
>JBEKSK010000128.1:0-7525 GCA_049517155.1 Solirubrobacteraceae bacterium | reverse complement strand
CACGCCGAGATCGCCAGCGGGAAGTTCCACGGCACGATCAGCCCGACGACGCCGAGCGGCTCGCGAACCGTGAAGGCCTGGCCACCGGAGACCGGGATCGTGTCGCCGAGCAGCCGCTCGGGGGCGCCGGCGTAGTAACGGATCGTGTCCACGACCATCCCGATCTCGCCGCGCGCCGAGCCGATCGGCTTGCCGGCGTTTCTGGCCTCGAGCAGCGCGAGCTCCTCGAGGTGCGATTCGAGCGTGTCGGCGAGGGCGCGCAGCATCGCCGCCCGCTTACCGGGGGCGAGGGCCCGCCAGGCTGGCAGGGCCCTCCTCGCGCGGGCGACGGCCTCGTCGACCTCGGCCGCCCCCGCGCGGGGAACTTCGGCGAGCACGCCCTCCGTGGCGGGCTCGACGATTGTCAGCAGGTCAGGCAACCGCCGGCGCGGCCGGCGGCATCGCGCCTCCGCCGCCGTCCTGCGGCGGCAGTTCGTCGTCGATCGTGCGGATCGGGCCCTTGAACGTCTTGTTGGCCCAGCCGAAGTACCAGATCGTCACGGCCAGCATGACGCCGACCACGACGACGGGCGCATAGTTGACGAGGTTCAACGTGAAGCCGGTGTTGCCGGGCACGCCGAGCGGTGAGTACGGCAGGCAGAAGATGATCACGCAGAGGCCGACCCAGACACAGGCGACCAGGTTCACCCACTTGTACTTCTTGCCCAGCGTCCACGGACCCGGCTGGAAGCTCGAGCCGGCACGCCAGCGCAGGAACACCGGGATCGTGTAGGCGATGTAGAGACCGATCACCGAGATCGACGTGACCGCGAGGAACGCGACCGGCGTGCCGAGCTTGTTGGGGAAGTACGCCGGGATCGTGATCACGAAGGCGAAGACGGCGCCGAACAACGCCGCCCAGGTCGGCGTCTTGTTGGCCCCCAGGCGCCGCCACAGGTTGTGACCGGGGACAGCTCCGTCGCGCGAGAACGCGAAGACCATGCGCGAACAGCTCGTCAGGCACGCAATGCCGCAGAACACCTGGCCGATCGTCGAGATGAAGATGACGGCCTTGGCGCCGACCACGCTGAGCGCGGCGGTGAGGATCGGGATGACCGTCGAGAATCCGTTCTCGGTCTTTGCGCCCGTCTTGTTCACCGCGAAGGTGAGCGCGAGCAGCACGATGTAGCCGACCACGCCGGAGTAGAACACCGAGCGCCAGACGCCCTTCGCCGCCGCGTCGGCGGCGCCGTGGGTCTCCTCCGAAACGTGCGCGGAGGCGTCATAGCCGGTGATCGTGTACATCGTCAGCAGGAAGCCGAGCGGGAGCACGTAGTACCAGTACATGTGCTCGCCGAAGCCGGAGTTGTTGATCGTGTGACCGAAGACGTACCTGAAGCTCGCGTGATGGCTGGGGACGAAGATCAGGATCACGACGATCACCGCGACACCCACAACGTTCCACCACACCGCGACGCCGTTGAACAGCGTCAGCAGGCGGTTCCAGAACACATTGACCACCAGCCCGAAGAGCAGCAGCAGGACGAACAGCGCCATCACCACGTGCGCCTCGTACTTCACGTTGACCGAGGTGAAGTTGAAGATGAAGTTCACGTTGAACAGGCCGAGCAGGTAGTAGATGAACTGGGCGCAGACGTAGTCAACCGAGGCGACGACCGCGACGAGGCCGATCAGGTTGAACCAGCCGGTGAACCAGCCCCACCCGGGACCGCCGAGCTTCGAGGCCCAGTAGTAGATCCCGCCCGCCGTGGGCATCGCCGAGGCGAGCTCGGACATCGAGAAGGCGACCGTCAGGATCAGGATGGTGATCACCGGCCATCCGATCGAGATCGCGACCGGACCGCCGTTGTTGAACGCCTGGCCGTAGGTCGTGAAGCAGCCGGCGAGCACGCAGATGATCGAGAACGAGATCGCGAAGTTGGAGAAGCTGCTCCAGCCGCGATTCAGCTCCTGCTTGTAGCCAAGCTCGGCAAGACGTTGCTCGTCTGCGCCAAGGGTCCCCGGTGTCGCCATTGCACTCTCCCCTCGAAGGAAATGGTGTGGTGGTCCGTCCTTAGCCGCGGTACTGTAGGGCCACGCGGGTGCGCAGTCAAGCCCGCGAGGGCAGTAATCCGCCGAGGATGTGTGTCGTGCCCTCGACGTGCTCGCTCATCACGCGCGCGGCGCGCGCTCCGTCGTGCGCACGGAGGGCTTTGATCAGCCGCTCGTGCTGCTCGTTGGAGGCCCGCAGCACCGCCGCCGGGTGCGAGATGTGCGAGATCAGGTCGGTCATCTC
The DNA here is from genome assembly GCA_049517155.1 of Solirubrobacteraceae bacterium. Lineage (GTDB taxonomy): Bacteria > Actinomycetota > Thermoleophilia > Solirubrobacterales > Solirubrobacteraceae > Palsa-513. The sequence goes on along the minus strand of JBEKSK010000128.1, from coordinate 5,250 downwards.
CCCCTGCGTCTGCGTCATCGCCGCCACAAGGCGCGAGCTGCCCGTGCTCTCGGCCAGCGCGACATGGAAGCGCACGTCAGCGAGGCGGTAGCCGGGGTACTCGCCGACCTGGCGCTCCATCTCCTTGACGAGCGCCTGGAGCGCGTCGAGCGCCTGCGCGTCCGCGCGCTGCGCCGCGAGCACGGCCACCCCCACCTCGAGTGCCATGCGCGAGTCGCAGACCTCCTGCCACTGGGCGAGCAGCTCCTCGGAAGGAAGGTCTCCCGGCGGCTGCGGATCAGCCACGAACGTTCCGCCGCGGCGACCGCGCGTCGCCTGCAAATGACCGGTCTGCCCGAGCGCGAGGAGCGCCTGGCGAAGCGTCGAGCGCGCGATCCCGAGCTTGCGGCACAGCTCGCGCTCGGCGGGCAGCTGTGTGCCGGGGGCGAGCAGGCCGAGCTTGATCGCCGTCCCGAGCCGCTCGACCGTCTCCTCAAAGGCGGTCTGCGAGCGGACCGGCGCGAAGACAGCGTCCTCGCTGACCGGCGGGGCGACGCTCACAATCGCTCGAAGCCCCGGTAGCGCTCCCAGTCGGTGACCGCGCTGCCGAACGCCGCAAGCTCGACGACGGCGGCGTTTACGTAGTGCGCCACCACGTCCTCGCCGAACGCCTCGCGCGCGATCTGGGAGCCCGCGAACAGCTCGCGGGCGGCGGCCAGCGAGGTCGGCAGCCGCGGCAGCTCAGGCGCGTTGTAGGCGTCACCCTCGAACACCGGCCCCAGCTCAAGCTTCTGGTCGACGCCGTGCAGGCCAGCGGCGATCAGCGCCGACAGCGCCAGGTAGGGGTTCAGGTCCGCGCCGCCGGCGCGGTTCTCGAAGCGCAGCCCCGGACCGTGGCCGACGACGCGCAGCGCACAGGTACGGTTGTCGTGCCCCCAGGCGATCGCGGTCGGCGCGAAGGAGCCCGCGGCATAGCGCTTGTAGGAGTTGATGTTCGGCGCGAGCAGGAGCGTCAGCTCGCGCAAGCCGGCGAGCTGCCCCGCGAGGAAGGCGTCGAAGGTCGGCTTGTCGCGGGCGAACAGCGGGCCGTCCTTGTCGGTGAGCGAGAAGTGGATGTGGCACGAGTTTCCCTCGCGCTGATCGAACTTCGCCATGTAGGTGATCGCCATGCCCATCTCGGCGGCGATCTCCTTCGCGCCGTTCTTGTAGATCACGTGGCGGTCGGCGGTGGCCAGCGCGTCGGCGTAATGGAAGTTGATCTCGTGCTGGCCGAAGTTGCATTCCCCCTTGGAGTCCTCGACCGGCATGCCGGCTCCCTCCATGCTGTTTCGGATCCGGCGAATCAGCGGCTCGACGCGCGCCGTGGCGAGCAGCGAGTAGTCGCTGTTGAACAGGTTCGCGGGCTCGAGCGCGCGGTAACCCTTGTGGAAGGCTTCCTCGTAGGTGTCGCGGAAGAGCATGAACTCGAGCTCCGTGCCGGCCGCGGCGCCCCAGCCGCGCTCGGCGAGCCGCGCCAGCTGACGGCGCAGCACCTGGCGCGGCGAGGCGACGACGTCCGATCCGTCGTGCCACACCACGTCGGCGATACACAGCACGGTGGCCTCCTGCCACGGCACAAGCCGGAGCGTGTCGAGGTCCGGACGCATCACGAAGTCGCCGTAGCCGCCGGCCCAGGAGGCCATCGCGAAGCCCTCGACCGGTGTCATGTCGACGTCGACCGCGAGCAGGTAGTTGCAACCCTCGGCGCCGTGCTCGGCAACCTCCGCCACGAAGTGGCGCGCGGTCAGGCGCTTGCCCATCAGGCGCCCCTGCATGTCGGTGATCGCGAGCAGGACGGTGTCGATCGTCCCCTTCGAGACCTGCTCCCTCAGCTCCTCGAGCTTCATCGCGGCTAGAAGGTACATCTTCCGAGCCATTTAGCGCAAATCGGATGTATGGTGGCGCCCGCCACCACGGCGACCCGGAAGCGAGGAGAGGTTGATGGCGCGAGCGCGCGAGCTGCCGCAGAGAGCAAGGATCGTGATCATCGGCGGCGGCGTCGGCGGCGCGTCGATCGCCTACCACCTCGCGGCGCTCGGCGAGCGCGACGTCGTGCTGCTCGACCGCGACGAACTGACCAGCGGCTCGACGTTCCACTCGGCCGGCCTGGTCGGGCAGCTGCGCGCCAGCGTGTCGCTGACGAAGATGATGATGTACAGCGTCGAGCTCTACGGCACACTCGACTGCGGCTGGGTGCAGTGCGGCGGCATCCGGCTCGCATGCACGCCCGAGCGCGAGCAGGAGGTGCTGCGCCAGGTCGCCTGGGCAAAGACCTTCGGGCTGCCACTCGAGCTCGTGAGCCCCGAGGAGGCCCGGGAGATGTTCCCGTTGATGGTTACCGACGGCGTGCGCGCCGGCTCCTACCTCGCCACCGACGGATACCTCGACCCCTCGCAGCTGACCTACGCGCTGGCGGCCGGAGCGCGCGAGGGCGGCACCCAGATCTTCACCCACACACGCGTTACCGGGATCGACGTGCAGGGCGGCCGCGTCCGCGGCGTGCAGACCGAGTCGGGACCGATCGAAGCCGAGGTGGTTGTCAACGCCGGCGGCATGTTCGCCGCCGAGATCGGCCGTCTCGCGGGCGTCCGCGTACCGATCATCCCGTTCGCCCACGAGTACCTCGTCACCCAGCCCTTCCGCGAGCGCGGCACCGGCGAGCATCTGCCCACGCTACGCGACCCAGACCTCCTGGTCTACTTCCGCGAGGAGGGAGCGGGGCTCGTGATGGGCGGCTACGAGCGCCACAGCGCACCCTGGGCGCTCGATGCGCATTCACTCGACGCGATTCCCGCGGACTTCAACGGCCGGCTGCTCGAGGAGGACTGGCCGCGCTTTGAGGAGATCACCGAAAACTCGCGCCGGCGCGTCCCGGCGATGGACGACATCACCGTCACCAAGCTGATCAACGGGCCCGAGGCGTTCACCCCCGACAACGAGTTCTGCCTCGGCGAGAGCGAGGTGCGCGGGTTCTTCGTCGCCGCCGGCTTCTGCGCCCACGGCCTCGCCGGCGCCGGCGGGATCGGCAAGGTGATGGCCGAGTGGATCGTCGGCGGCGAGCCGACGCTCGACCTCTGGCACATGGACATCCGCCGCTTCGGCGCCCACTACCGCTCGCCGGCCTACACGCTCAAGCGCACCCGCGAGGTCTATGAGACCTATTACGACATCCGCTACCCCGGCCACGAGCGCGAGGCCGGGCGGCCGCTGCGAGTGTCGAGCGCCTACGACTGGCATCGCGAGCACGGCGCGGCGTTCGGCGAGAAGTCAGGCTGGGAGCGCGTCAACTGGTATGAGTCAAATGCCGCCGCAGGCGACGAAGCGCTCCGCCCCAAGGGCTGGGCGGGGATGCTCTGGTCGCCGGCGATCGGCGCCGAGCACCGCGCGACGCGCGAGAGCGCCGGCCTGTTCGACGAATCCTCGTTCTCGAAGTTCGAGGTTTGGGGACCGGGTGCCGCGGAGCTGCTCGAGCGGCTCTGCGACAACCGCGTCGCCCGCGAGGTGGGCCAGGTCACCTACACCCAGATGCTCAACCGCCGGGGTGGAATCGAATGCGACTTCACAGTCGCGCGTCTGGCGGAGGACCGCTTCGGGATCGTCACCGGCACGGCCTTCGGCAACCATGACGCGAGCTGGATTCGCAGCCACCTGCCCGACGACGGCTCGGTCGCCGTCACCGACGTGACCGCGCGCTGGGCGTGCTTCGGGCTTTGGGGCCCGCGTGCCCGCGACATCCTCGCGCCACTGACGCCCGACGCGCTGGACTTCGGCTACATGCGCCTGCGTGAGATCACGGTCGGCGATGTGCCGGTGCGGGCGCTGCGCGTGACCTTCGTCGGCGAGTTCGGCTGGGAGCTCTACTGCCCGACCGAGTACGGCGCCGGGCTTTGGAGCACGCTGTTCGAGGCCGGGCAGGCGCACGGCATTGTCGCCGGGGGCTACCGGGCGATCGACTCGCTGCGACTCGAGAAGGGCTACCGCGTTTGGGCCGCCGACATCACGCCCGATGAGACGCCACTGGAGGCCGGACTCGAGTTCTGCGTGCGGCGCGACAAGGAGTTCATCGGCTCCGACGCGCTCGCCGAGCCGCAGCGGCGCCTGCGCGCGATCACGCTCGAGGATCCGCGTGCCGTGGCACTGGGCAACGAGCCGGTGCGGGTGAGCGGCGAGATCGCCGGGCGCGTGACGAGCGGCGGCTACGGCTACACGGTGGAGCGCTCGATCGCCTACGCCTACCTGCCCGCGGGTTTAGAGCAGGGCACGGCGGTGGAAATCGACATCTTCGGCGAGTGGGTCGCGGGCACCATCGCCGCCGAGCCGCTGTTCGATCCGGCCGGGACGCGGATCCGCGGGTGACCGCCACGGTGATGCTGGCGAGCGCCGCGGGCGCGCTCGCGCTCGTGCTGGCGGTCTGGCTCGCCAGCCTGAAGCTGCACGACGCCTCGATCATCGACAGCTTCTGGGGCGTCGGCTTCATCGTCATCGCCTGGATCTGCGTCGCCGTCGGCCACGGCGCGCGCGACCGCAGGCTGCTGCTCGCGATCCTTGTGACGATCTGGGGCGGGCGGCTCGCTGTGCACATCGCGAGGCGCAACCACGGCAAGGGCGAGGATCCGCGCTACGTCGCGATGCGCGAGCGCGACGGCGAGCGCTTCTGGCTGACGAGCCTCTACCGCGTATTCCTGGTCCAGGCCGCGACGATGTGGATCATCTCGCTGCCGCTGCAGGCCGCCGGCGCACTCGGCGCCCAGCGTGGCCTCGGCGCGCTTGACGTCATCGGCGCCGCCGTTTGGCTCGTCGGCTTCGGCTTCGAGGCGATCGGCGACCTTCAGCTCGACCGCTTCAAGGCCGATCGCTCAAGCGCCGGAAAGGTGATGGACCGCGGCCTGTGGCGCTACACGCGCCATCCCAACTACTTCGGCGACGCCACGGTGTGGTGGGGGCTCGGTGTGATCGGTCTGGGCGCCGGGTTCGGCGCGGTGTGGGGCCTGGCCGGCTCCGCGCTCGACACGCTGATCCTGACCCGTGTCTCCGGCAAGCCGGTCCTCGAACGCGACATCGAGACCCGCCGCCCCGGCTACCGCGACTACATCGAGCGCACCAGTGGCTTCTTTCCGCTGCCGCCGCGGCGGCGTTAGGCGCCGTCCGCCGACGCCGCGCGGTGGATCGCCGCCGCGGCGCGAGCGGCCCGGCTCTTAATAAACGCTTATTGCGCACTTAGTGGCCGCGACG
>JBEKSK010000127.1:0-7546 GCA_049517155.1 Solirubrobacteraceae bacterium | reverse complement strand
CAGGCGTCTGACATTCGCGGGGTACCGTACAGCGATGGCGTCACCCATCTTCTTCAGCCACCCCGCCTCCGCCGAGCACGACACCGGTTCCCACCCCGAGCGCCGCGAGCGGATCTTCGCGATCGAGCGCCACCTTGAGCAGACGGGCTGGTTCGGCTTCGAGCGCCGCGACTCGCCGCGCGTGGCGCGAGAGCTGCTCGAGAGCTGCCACGACTCAGGCTACGTGGCCGCGCTCGAGCGGCTTTGCGCCGTCGGCGGCGGGCAGATCGATGACGACACGCTGGTCAGCCAGGGATCCTGGGAAGCGGCGATGCGGGCCGTCGGTGGCGCCGTGGCGGTCGTTGACGTGCTGCTCTCGGGCGAGGCGCCCGCCGCGTTCTCGGCCGGCCGCCCCCCCGGCCATCACGCGCTGCGCGCTCGCGCCGGCGGCTTCTGCCTGTTCAACAACATCGCGGTCGCCGCGATCCACGCGCTGGGCGCGCACGCGCTGGCGCGCGTCCTGATCTTCGACTGGGACGTCCATCACGGCAACGGCACCAACGACCTCTTCCACTCCACCCCGGAGGTGCTCTACGTCTCGATCCACGAGTCGCCGCTGTACCCCGGCAGCGGCCCCGCGAGCGACCGCGGCAGCGGCGCGGGGGAGGGTTTCACGCTGAACCTGCCGGTGCCGGCCTTCTCCGGCGACGACGTGTTCTGCGAGCTCGTGCACTCGCGCGTGATCCCGCTCGCGCGCGACTTCCGCCCGCAGCTGATCCTGGTCTCGGCCGGTTACGACGCCCACGCTGAGGACCCGCTCGCCGATTGTCTCGTGAGCGATGCCGGCTTTGCCACGATGACGACCGCGATCCGCCGGCTGGGGGAGGAGCTCGAGGCGCCTGTCGGCTTCGTCCTCGAAGGCGGCTACGAACTGGATGCGCTCGCCCGCTCTGTCGCCGCAACGCTTGAGGCGCTCAGCGGGGGCGAGCCTTAGCCGCACGGCTCGCAGCGGTGGCTCAGGAGGAGATCAGCGTCGCGACGGCGTAGCCGACGCCGACCAGTGCGAGCAGCCCGATCAGCGTTGCGGCAGCGCCGGCCGAGCGCCAGTGCGGTGTCTGGGCGACCCGCGTGAGGCTGCCGCTCCCGCAGGCGAGACACCAGCGCTGGCGGTCCGCGAGCTCAGCGCCGCAGACCTCGCACCGGCGTCCCGGCGTTTCGTTCACCCCGGCTCGCCGCTGCCTGGAGCGCCCTCGCCGGGAGGTTCGCCCTCGCCGGGTCGAGCGCCCTCGCCCTGGGTGGGCGGTTCGCCCTGGGTGGGCGGTTCGCCCTCGCTCGCCGCCGTCGTGGCGGCCGGTCCCTCGCCGGCGGTCGGGCGGCCGCAGGTAGGGCAGAAGTTGGCGGCGCTGTCGTGGATCGTCGAGCACTGCGGGCAGCTGTTGATGCCCGGCTCGTGCAGGACGGCCAGCTCCTCTCGCAACTCGAGCGCGCGCTGGAGCGTCGCGAGCTCCCCGTCCAGCGCGCTGAGCGCGGCGAGCTTCTCGGCGAGTGGCGCCTCGCCGGGTTCGCCGAGGCGGTGCGATTCAAAGACGAACCCGCCGAGGTCGTGCAGCGCCAGCTCGCGCCGGCGGCGCAGGAAGCGCACCCGCCGGCGAATCACCGCCCGCTGCAGGAAGCCCGTCGCCGCGAGCCCACTGGACGCCGTTCCGGGACCCTCGGCAGCGTCGGCCTGCGCCGATCCGATCTCCGCCACGGCGCCGATGCTAGTGGACCTTCGCGCAAGCTTGCATCAACGTTGCCCCAGGCCCGTTCACGCGGGCTCCGGGCCGGTGGCGAGCAGCGAGCGCCAGGCGCTCGCGACACGTGCCGCCATCGTCTTGGAGGAGAACTCGCAGGCCCGTGTGCGGCCCTGCACACGCGGGTCTGGATTCGCGAGCGCCGGGGCGAGCGCCGCCGCCCAGACATCTCGGTCGTAGGGCGCGCACAGCGTGCCGGCGACGCCGGCGAGCGCCTGCGCGTGCACGCCGACCGGCGTCGCGAGCACCGGCACATCGCAGGCGAGCGCCTCGAGCACCGCGAGACCGAAGCCCTCGGCGTCGGAGGGCACGAGCACCGCGTTGGCGGCGTTGATCGCGAGCGTCACGTGATCTGGCGCCGTTGAACCGAGCGTGATCAGGCGCACGTCGCCGGCCAGCTCGCGGGCGCGGTCAAAGTGCTTGGAGACCCGGCGTGGGTCAAACGGGAACAGCAGGCAGGGCGTGTCCTGATCGAGGCCGAGGGCCATCCGCGCAGCCTCGCGCGGGATCGGGCGAAAACGCTCGAGCGCGACGCCGCATGGCAGAACCACCGGCTCGCGCACGACCGGTCCCAGTTCCGCCGCCAGCGAGGCCGAGGCGGTTGCGACGAGATCCATGTGCGCGAGTGCCGCGATCGTCAGGCGCCGCGAGCGCCAGTGGCGCACGTCCGTGCCGTGCAGCGTGACCGCGTGGCGCGGGCCGCGCAGCGCGAGCGCCGGCCATGCGGTCAGCCCGAAGTGGGCGTGGACGATGTCGAAGTTCGCTCCGGCGTAGCGGTGGCGCAACGAGGCCGCCGCGAGCGGGTACGAAAGCGTTCCCGGCAGGAACTCGAACAGCTCGACGTCGACGTCGCCGATGCGCGCCAGCGCGTTGACCTGGTCGCGGACGAAGACGCCGCGCCCCGGGTTCTCACGCGACGCCGCCATGTTCGAAACCACCAGCGCGCGCACGGACGCACGATAGCGGGAGACCATCTGGGATCATGGCTGCGGTGTCCACGCCGCCGCCCGCGCCCAACGAGCGTCCGATCGCCGTGTTCGACTCGGGCGTCGGCGGTCTCACGGTGCTGCAGGAACTGCTGGTCGAGCTCCCGCATGAGGACTTCCTCTACCTCGGCGACACCGCCCGCTTTCCCTACGGCGAGCGAAGTGCCGCGGAGCTCGAGCGCTTCGCGCTGGAAATCGGCGAGCTGCTGCTGGCGCGCCGCGCGAAGCTGCTCGTCGTCGCCTGCAACGCGGCCAGCGCCGCCGCGATCGGCGCGCTGCGCGAGCGGATGCTCTCGACCACCCTGGGCGTGCACGTCATCGGCGTGATCGACCCCGAGTCGCGGCAGGCCGCGAGCGTGAGCGCCAACCGCAGGATCGGGTTGCTGGCGACGAGTGCCACGGTCGCGAGCGGCGCCTACGCGCGGGCGCTCGCGGCGCAGGCGCCCGACGCCGAGCTGATCGCCGTGGCCTGCCCCGACCTCGCGCCGATCATCCAGCAGGGCTTCCCGTTCGATCATCGCGTGGTCGAGACGGTCCGCGCCTACTGCGCGCCGCTGCGCGAGGCCGGGGTCGACACCGTGATCCTCGGCTGCACCCACTACCCGCTGATCGCACCGATGCTCCAGCGCATGCTCGGGCCGGGCGTGACGCTGGTCACCTCGGGCCGCGCCCTCGCCCTCTCCGTCGCACGATCGCTGCAGCAGTCCGGGCTGGGGGCAGCGCGGCGCCAGGAGGGCGAGTACCGCTTCCTGTGCACCGGCGACGTCGAAAGCTTCCGGACCGTCGGCTCGCGCTTCCTGCAGATGCCGATCGAGCAGATCGAGCAGGTCCGGCTGCCGCTGGCGGAGGCGGCGTGACGCGCTCCTACGACCGCGCCGGCGACGAGATGCGGCCGGTGTCCTGCATCGGCGACTTCGTGCCACCGGCCAGCGGCTCGGCGCTGATCGCCGTCGGGCGCACACAGGTGATCTGCACGGCGAGCGTCGAGGGCGGCGTGCCGCGCTGGATGTCGGGCAAGGGCCGCGGCTGGGTCACCGCCGAGTACGGCATGCTGCCCGCATCCACAGGAGCCCGCAAGCAGCGCGACACGACGCGGTTGCATCCCGACGGGCGCACGGTCGAGATCCAGCGACTGATCGGCCGCGCGCTGCGCGGCGTCGTCGACTTCGAGGCGCTCGGCGAGCGGACGGTTTACCTGGATTGCGACGTGCTGGTTGCCGACGGCGGCACCCGCTGTGCCGCGATCACCGGCGCCTACGTCGCGTTCGCGCGGGCGATGAACCGCCTCGTCGCCGAGCAGGTGATCGAGCGCTCGCCGGTGTCCGGTGCGGTCGCGGCGATCTCATGCGGCATCGTCGCCGGCGTGCCGCTGCTCGACCTCGACTACAGCGAGGACTCCGTCGCCGAGGTCGATGCGAACGTGGTGATGACGGCCGACGGAGGCCTCGTCGAGGTGCAGGCAACGGCCGAGCGCACACCACTCTCGCGCGCGCACCTCGACGATCTCCTGGCGCTCGCCGCACACGGGATCGCCGGGCTGCACGCGGTCCAGGCGGCCGCGATCGAGGCGTAGTGGCCTGTCTGTGCCCGCGATGATCCTCGCGACGCGAAATCCGCACAAGCTCCGCGAGTTCCGCCGCGTGATCGGGCAGGACCGCTTGAGCGAGCTGCCGCCGGAGGTGGTGCTCGGGCCCGAGATCGGCGAGACCTTCGCCGAGAACGCCCTCGCCAAGGCGCGTACCGCAGCGCAGGCGACGGGCCGCGCGGCGATCGCCGACGACTCGGGCATCGCCGCGCAGGCGCTCGACGGCGCCCCCGGGGTTCGCTCCGCGCGTTTTGCCGGCGAGCACGCGAGCGACCAGGAGAACCTTGATCTGCTGATCCTCCGGGCTCCGGCGGGCAGCCGCCTGCGCTACATCTGCGCGCTCGCCTACGTCGATCCGCAGACGGGCGAGGAGCGCCTGTTCGAGGGCCGCTGCGACGGGCGGATGGCGGCGACGCCGCGCGGCAGCGGCGGCTTTGGCTACGACCCGGTGTTCGTGCCCGACGCGGCCGACGGCCGCACGATGGCCGAGCTCGATCCCGCCGAGAAGGACGCGATCAGTCACCGCGGCGCGGCGATCCGGGAGCTGGCGGCGTGGCTCGCGGCCGGTCGTCCATGAGCGCCCGCGCGCCCACGCGAGCGCACGCTGGCGTGCGATGAGCTCCGAGCATCACGGCGCGCCCAGCCAGCCGTCGGCCGCGAGCGCCGAGCGCTTCCGCGCGCCAAAGCAACGCGCGGCGGCGCTCTCGGTCGCCTCCAACGGGACGCTGATCGTGCTGAAGGTGATCGCCGGCATCGCCACCGGGTCGGTTGCCGTGCTGACCGAGGCGGCGCACTCGGGGATCGACCTGATCGCCTCGATCGTCGCGTTCTTCTCGGTGCGCAAGGCCGACGAGCCGGCCGACGCCGGCCACCCCTACGGGCATCAGAAGCTCGAGAACATGGCCGGCGCGATCGAGGGGACCCTGATCCTCTTCGGCGCGGCGATCATCACCTACGAGGCGCTTGTGCGCCTGGTGAAGGGCGGGCACGTTCACACGATCGGCGTCGGCATCGCCGTGATCGTCGTCTCGGCCGTCGTCAACCTGTTCGTCTCACGCGTCATCAGCCGGCGCGCGACACAGACCGGCTCGGTTGCGCTCGCGGCCGACGCGCTGCATCTGAGCGCCGACGTCGCCTCGTCCCTGGCGGTCCTCGCCGGGCTCGTGCTCGTCGCCTTCACCCACGCCGAATGGATCGACCCCGCCGTCGCGCTGCTGGTCGCCGCGGGCGTCGCGGTCGCCGGCGTGCGGATCCTGCTCAGCTCGTCGCGTTCGCTGGTCGATGAGGCGCTGCCCGAGGCGGAGCTTGAATGGATCCGCTCGACGATCCGCGAGCTCGGCGCCGAGCGAGGCGTCGTCGGCTTTCACAAGCTCCGCGCCCGCCGCGCCGGCACCCGCCGCTACGTCGACCTGCACCTGCAGTTCGCCGCCGGCACGACGCTCGAGGCAGCCCACGAGACCGCGCACGAGTTGACTGCGGCGATCCGCGATCGCCTCGCCGGCGCCGACATCCTGGTGCACGTCGAGCCTCGCGACCGGGTCGAGCCGGGCGCCGAGCTGCTCAGTCCGCACGAGCCCGCCGCCCGCCCGCCGGGCCGGCCTGCGGCCTCCGCCTGAGGCGCCGGGGCGGACCGGGTCACTCCTCGGTCCGCTCCGCCTCGCCCGTGTTCACGCGCGGTCGGCGAGCTCGGCGAGGAGATCCTGTGGTCTCACTATTCGCATCGCACCGACGCTTCGGAGCGGCAGGACATGCTTCCTGTCGCCGCTGACCAGCACGTCCGCGCCTCCAGCGAGAGCCGCGGCGATGATGCGATCGTCGGCCGGATCGCCGCTGCGCGGCGCCACCTCGGGCGGGACCCGGGCGACGGCGGAGGCGACTTCCTCGACCAGCGCGAGGACTGCGTCAACGACCGGCTCGTCGAGGCGAAGCTTTACCAGCAGCACACGCCGAAGCTCGGCCTGCGCCGGCTCTGGCAGGATCGAGCGTGCACGCCCGTCGGCGATCACCTCGAGCACCCTGCGGGGCGGTCCGTCGGCGATCACCGCCGAGACGAGCACGTTCGTATCGAGCGCTACCTTCAGTCGTCGCGCCTGAGCTGATCGATCAGATCCTCGACGTCCTCGGGGCCGAGCCCGTGGCGCTCGGCGGTCGCTCGGGCGGCCCGGGTGGCCGCAGACCACTGCTCTCGCCAGAGGTAGCTGCGCAGGGCATCACGCACCAGCTCGCTGCGCGATCGGCCCTGTGCAGCGGCCAGGGCGTCGGTGGTGGCGCTCAGATCGTCAGGGAGGGACACCGAGAGGAGCTTGCTCATCGGATATGAAAGTATCATATGCGTATCCCCACCGGGGCCGGCTCTTACTGCTCGCGCAGGTAGGAGTCGCTGCCGTCCAGCCAGTCCCGGCGGGGCGGTGAGAAGACGTCCACGTCGAGCGTTCGCTCGAGCGCGAGCACGCTGTGGGGCACCCATGAGGGAATCTGCAGGACCTCGCCCGCGCCGACCTCGACGACCTCTGTCCCCGCATCGCCGAGCCAGAACCGCAGCCGGCCCTCGAGCACATAGGTCAGCTGCTCGTTGTCGTGCGAGTGCTTTGGCACGACCGCGCCCTGCTCGAGGTAGATCTGCGCCAGCATCATCCGCTCGCCGGTGATGACGCGCCGCGCGAGCAGCGGGGTGAGCGCCTCGCGCGGCACGTCCTCCCAGCGCAGCAGCCTGGCCTGCGCGTCGCTCATCGGGAAACCTCGCTGCCTGACGCGGCAGCGCTCAGCGATCGCGGCGCTTGCACTGCTGCGTCCTCGGCTTGGCAGATGTCGGTCGGCAACGCAGGCTTCTCAGCGCAGGTTGATCGCGGCGGCGATTCCGACCGCCAGCGCGACGGCGGGGTAGCCGCGGTAGTGCTCCAGCAACATCGCCCCCGCCGTGATCAGGCAGGCCAGGGTTGTCAGCAGCCAGGCGAAGCGAGGTAGCGACACGGGTGTATCTTGGCGGTTGGCCAGGCGCCGCGCTGTGCGGGCGCTCACCGGCTCCGCAACCATGAACCGCCAAGAGCTGATCGACCGCGTCGCGCTGGCGGCAGAGCTACCGCGACCAGCGGCGGCAAGGGCCGTCGATGCGGCGCTTGCGGCGATCGAAGAATCGCTGCGCAACGGCGAGGCGGTCAGGCTGACCGGCTTCGGTCGCTTCCACGTGGCTCGCTACACTGGCC
>JBEKSK010000126.1:0-7577 GCA_049517155.1 Solirubrobacteraceae bacterium | reverse complement strand
GAAGAGGTCATCCGGATCGCGGTGAAGGGCATGATGCCGCGCAACCGCCTGGCCCGCAAGCAGTTGACGAAGCTGAAGGTCTACGCCGGCCCCCAGCATCCGCACATCGCGCAGACGCCCGCCGAGATGGAGCTGCGAGGCTGATGGCCGACGAGCCCCGGACGCCCGCGGAGGAGACCGAAGCGTTTGTCACGCCACCGGAGGGCGAAGGCCCGGAGGTCATCATCTCCGGCGAGGTGGAGGAACCGACGCCCGGCCTGGTCGAGGTCGAGGTCGAGGCTGAGGAGTACGTGCCGGAGCGCGCGCCGCGCGAGAAGCCGGCCGTGCCCGGGGCCGACCTCGAGGTCGACATCGTGCCCGAGGGCGTCGACCCCCTCGCCGGTGCGAACATCGACCCCTACGCCGAGTACGACCAGGACGACGCGGCAGCCGTTGAGGAGCTCGAGGACGTCGTCGTCGCGGCGCCGATCGAGGCCGTGGCGATCGACCTTGGCGCCGGCGCTCGCTACCGCGCGACCGGCAAGCGCAAGAGCGCGATCGCACGCGTCACGCTGCGCCCGGGAAGCGGTACCTACCTGATCAACGGCCGCACGCTCGACGCGTACTTTCCGCGCGACACGCTGCAGCGAAACATCCGCCAGCCGCTCGAGACAGTCGGCTACGAGGAGCGGATGGACGTCGTCGCCCGCATGCACGGCGGGGGCGTCTCCTCGCAGGCCGGGGCGCTGCGCCACGGCATCTCTCGCGCGCTGCTCGAGGCCGACCCCAATCTTCGCGGCGAGTTGAAGCGGCGCGGTTTCCTGACGCGCGACGCGCGCGCCAAGGAGCGCAAGAAGGCCGGCCTGAAGAAGGCGCGCAAGCGGCCGCAGTTCTCGAAGCGCTAGTTCACTGACCGCGCGCCCGCGCAAACTTCCCGCGGAGGGTCTGATGGCTCGAAGGCTCTTTGGAACCGACGGTGTCCGCGGTGTCGCGGGCGAGGAGATCACGGCGCACCTCGCGCTCGCGCTGGGGCGCGCCGTCGTGCTGCACAGCGGCCGGGCCGCGCCGCGGGCGCTCGTGATCCGCGACACGCGCGAATCCGGCGAGATGCTCGAGGCGGCGCTGGCGGCGGGGATCGCCTCCGCGGGCGGCGAGGTGACGCTGGGCGGCGTGCTGCCGACACCGGCGGCGCCGCTGCTGGTGGCGCGCCACAGCTTCGACCTGGCGGCGGTGATCTCGGCCTCCCACAACCCCTACGCCGACAACGGCATCAAGTTCTTCGGCAGCGACGGCTTCAAGCTGACCGACGAGGCCGAACAGCAGATCGAGCGCCACATCGAAGCCGACGCCGCCGGCGGCGGCACCGCGATCGGGCGCATCGCGGCGCTCGCCGGGACCGCCGAGCACTACATCGAGGAGCTCGAGCGGCGCTTCGCAGCCCTTTCGCTCGACGGGCTCGATGTCGTGCTGGACTGCGCCAACGGAGCCACCTTCGAGGTCGCGCCGGCGATCTTCAAGCGCCTCGGCGCGCGGGTCACGGCGCTCGCGGTGACGCCCGACGGGCGCAACATCAACGCCGGCTGCGGCTCCACGCACATCGACGCGCTGGCGGCGGAGGTTCGCGACGGCGGCCACGACATCGGCTTCGCCTTCGACGGCGACGGCGATCGCATGCTCGCGATCGACCGCCACGGAACGCGCGTCGACGGCGATGAGCTGCTGGCACTCGCCGCGATCCATCTGCGCCAGCGCGGGCGGCTCGCGGGCGGGGGCGTGGCGGTGACGGTGATGACGAACTTCGGGTTTCACACCGCGATGGCGGCCGCGGGGATCGAGGTGGCGACCACCGCCGTCGGCGATCGCTACGTGCTCGCGGCGCTGCGCGAGCGCGGCTGGACGCTTGGCGGCGAGCAGTCCGGCCACATCATCGAGCTGGGCTTCGCGCCGTCGGGCGACGGCATCGCCTCGGCGCTGCTGGTGCTCGAGGCGCTCGGCGGCGGCGAGCTGCACGAGCGCGCGGCGATGGCGAAGCTGCCGCAGCGTCTGATCAACGTCGCCGTGCGCGACCGCGCCGCGCTCGTGGACGCGGCGGCGGTCGAGGAGGCGGTGGCCCGGGAGTCAGCAGCGCTCGACGGCCGCGGGCGCGTACTGGTGCGCCGCAGCGGCACCGAACCGCTCGTGCGGGTGATGGTGGAGGCCCCCAGTTCGGAGGAGACCGAGGCCGTTTGCGCACGCCTTGTTGCGGTCGTCACAGAGGCTTTCGGGTAGTCTCGGGGTATGTGCGGAATCGTCGGATACGTCGGTTCGCGTCCTGCGCAGGCGATCATCCTCGAGGGGCTGCGCAAGCTCGAGTACCGCGGCTACGACAGCGCCGGCATGTCGCTGCTCTCCGACGGGGAGATCCATTCGGTTCGCGCGGTCGGGAATCTCGACCGCCTCGAGGCGGCCCTGGCCGGTCAGCCCGCCGCCGCGACGGCCACGCTCACGCGGCCGGCGACGATCGGCATCGGCCACACCCGCTGGGCGACGCACGGCGCCGTCAGCGAACGCAACGCGCATCCGCTGGTCGACGGCGCGAGCCGCATCCACGTCGTCGTCAACGGCATCGTCGGCAACTACATGACGCTCAAGGACAGGCTTCTGGCGGAGGGGACGGTGTTCGCGACCGAGACCGACGCCGAGGTCATCGCGCACCTGATCGCCTCCAACTACAACGACGACCTCGCGCGCGCCGTGATCGACACGCTGGAAACGCTCGAGGGCTACTTCGCGTTCGTCGCGATGGCACTCGACGAGCCCGACGTGCTGGTCGGCGCGCGGCGCGAATGCCCGCTGGTCGTCGGGCGAGGCGTCGGCGAGTCCTTCATCGCCTCGGCGGTGCCGGCGTTCCTCGCGCACACCAACCACGTGCAGTACGTCGAGAACGGCGAGGTCGTGATCCTCGGCGCCGAGAGCGTCGAGATCTGCGACGCGAGGGGTGTGGCGCGCCAGCGCGCGATCACGACGCTCGAGTGGGACGAGGAAACCGCCGAGAAGGGCGGCTACGAGACGTTCATGCGCAAGGAGATCGACGAGCAGGCGCAGGCGCTCGCGGAGACGATCGCCGACCGCACGGCGCGCGGCGACGGCGTTGACCTCGAGGATCCCGGCGTCTTCGACGAGGACATCCTGCGCGGCGTCGAGCGCGTCGCGTTCGTCAGCTGCGGCACCTCCTACCACGCCGGCATGCTGGGGCGCTACGCCATGGAGGAGTGGGCGCGGATCCGCACCGAGGTCGAGGTGGCGTCGGAGTACCGCTACCGCGATCCGATCCTCGGCCCCGCCGATCTGGTGGTCGGCATCTCGCAGTCCGGTGAGACCGCCGACACGCTCGCCGCGATGCGCATCGCGCGCGAGCGCGGCGCGCGGGTGCTGGCGCTGACCAACACGATGGGCTCACAGGCCACGCACGACTGCGACGCCGTGCTCTATACGCGCGCCGGCCTCGAGATCGGCGTCGCCGCGACAAAGACCTTCGTCTGCCAGATCGGCGCGACCTATCTGCTCGCGCTGCGTCTGGCCGAACTGCGCGGCACGCTGCCGGCGGCCCGCATCGCCGGGCTGGTGGCGGAGCTTCGCCGCCTGCCGACGCTCGTGGAGGAGCTACTCGACCGCGTCACACCGGCCGTCGAGGCGGTCGCGGAGTCCTGCTGGGACGCCGAGTTCTTCCTCTACATCGGCCGCCAGGCGGGACTGCCGATCGCGCTGGAGGGAGCGCTGAAACTGAAGGAGATCGCCTACATCTCGACCGACGCCTACGCCTCCGGCGAGATGAAGCACGGGCCGATCGCGATGCTCGACGCCCGCACGCCGGTCGTCTGCGTCGCGACCGCCTCGCCGGTGCTCGGGCGGATCCTCGACAACGTCGAGACGGTTCGCGCGCGCGGGGCCAAGGTGCTTGCGATCACCAGCGACGGCGACACGGAGGTCGCCCGCCACGTCGAGTGGACGATCCCGGTGCCCGCGACCGACCCGATGCTCGCGCCGCTGCTCGCGGTGATCCCGCTTCAGCTGCTGGCCTACACGATCGCCCGCCGTCGCGGTCTCAACGTCGATCAGCCCCGCAACCTCGCCAAGACGGTAACCGTCGAGTGACGGCGGCTCGCGCCCGCCGCTGCGGGTTTGCGGGCGCCGGCGGCCGCCGGTCCGCTGTGGGGTAGCCTCGTGAACGTGGCTGACACGCATGGGAGCTGTTGAGATGGCTGCGGCCGGGATCGGCCTGGATCTGCTCGAGATCGAGCGGATGGAGCGCGCGCTGAGGCGCCGGCCCGCGCTCGCGCAGCGCCTGTTCCGCCCCGGTGAGCTCGCCTATGCCGGCAGTCGCGGCCGGGCCGCTCAGCATCTTGCTGCGCGCTTCTGCGCCAAGGAGGCGGTCTCCAAGGCGCTTGGGCTGAGCGTCTTCGCGCCCCAGGACATCGAGGTGACCGGCGGCGGCGAGGCGGTCGGGCTCGCACTGCACGGAGCCGCGCAGGCGCGCGCGCTCGAGCTCGGGGTCGAGGTTGACGTCTCGCTCACACACACACGCGCAATGGCGGCGGCGGTGGCGGTGCTGCGGTGACTCAGAGCTCATCTGAAAACTTGGCGTGCGAGGCTGGCGAGCGCCGGAGCGGGCGGGGCAAGGGGTTCCCCGATGGGCTCTGAGCCGGCGGACTGGCTCGAGCCGCTGTATGACGCGGCGGCGATGCGTGCGATCGACAGCTGGGCGATCGATCGCCAGGGCGTGCCGTCACTCGAGCTGATGGAGCATGCGGGGGAGGGCCTCGCCGGGATGGCGGCGGCGATGGCGCCCGACGGGCGGATCGTCGTGGTCGCGGGTAAGGGGAACAACGGCGGCGACGGCCTCGTCGTCGCGCGCCTGCTGCGCGCCGGCGGCCGCGACGTCGACGTGCTGCTCGCCGGCGAGCCAGGCGAGCTTTCGCCAGACGCCGCGGCGATGCTCGAGCGGCTCGGCGAACCGGCGCCGCGCGCGCTTGCAGGCGCCGTCCTGCCCGATGACACGACGCTAGTGATCGACGCGCTGCTTGGAACCGGTGCGACCGGCGCGCCGCGGGGCGTGGTCGCCGCGGCGATCGAGCTGATCGCCGGCAGCGCCGCGGCGGTGCTGGCGGTGGATGTGCCAAGCGGCGTCGACGCCTCGACCGGCGAGACGGCGGGCGCCGCCGTTGCGGCGCACGCGACGGCGACCTTCCACGCAGCAAAGCCCGGCCTCTGGATCGAGCCCGGCCGCAGCTGCGCCGGGCGCGTCAGCGTGCTCGACATCGGCATTCCGCCAGGTGCACCGGCGAGCGCCGAGATCGGGCTGATCGATGACGAGGTGCTGGAGCTGATCCCCCGCCGGGGCGTCCATTCGACCAAGTTCACAAGCGGCCGGGTGCTCGTGGCCGGCGGCTCGCCGGGACTGACAGGCGCGCCCTGCCTCGCGGCGCTCGCCGCCGCCCGCAGCGGGGCCGGCTACGTGACGGTCTGCGTGCCGCAGTCGCTCTCGCTGGTCTTCGAGAGCCGGCTGCTCGAGGCGATGACGCTCGCGCTGCCCGACGAGGGCGGCGCGCACGCGCCCGCCGGCGTCGCGTCGCTGGCGGCCGCCGCGGCCGCCCGCGGCGGCGCCCTCGTGCTCGGTCCGGGCCTCGGCCGCGGCGAGGGCGCCGCGGCGTTCACCCGCGCCGTGCTCGCGGCGGTGTCGCTGCCGATCGTGCTCGACGCCGACGGGCTGCACGCCTTCGCCGGCGATCCTGAGTCGCTGCGCGGGCGCGCGGCGGTGCTGACGCCGCACGCGGGGGAGCTTGGCCGGCTGCTCGCGATCGATGCGGCGCGCGTCGGCGCGGCGCGGCTGGGCAGCGCGCGCGAGGCCGCAGCCCGGGCCGGCGCCGTCGTCGTGCTCAAGGGCGACGACACGCTGATCGCGGCGCCCGACGGCAGGGTCGCGGTCAGCCGCGGCGCCACACCGGCGCTCGCCACCGCCGGGACCGGCGATGTGCTCTCCGGCGTCGTCGCGGCGCTGCTGGCGAAGGGGCTTGAGCCGTTCACCGCCGCCGCCGCCGCGGTCCGGCTGCACGCGCTCGCGGGCGTGCACGCAGCGGTCCGCCGCGGTGGCGAGGGTCTGATCGCATCGGACGTCATCGAGTCGCTCGCGGCGGTGCGGGGCTGATGGCCGGAGCGCAGCGCGGCGGCGTGGCGGGCGCGGAGCCCTCCGTCACGGCGGGCGTGGTGCGTGCCGTGGCGCGCATCAACCTCGCCGCGATCGAGCGCAACAGCGCCCGGCTGACGGCGGCCGCTCCGCGGCTGTGCGCGGTGGTCAAGGCGAACGCCTACGGCCACGGCGCCGTCGAGTGCTCGCGCGCGGCGCTTGCAGGCGGCGCGTCGTGGCTCGCCGTCGCCGCCGCCGCCGAGGCTTCGGAGCTGCGCGACGCGGGTGTGGCGGCACGGATCCTCGTGATGGGCGCGATGACCCGGGGCGAGCTGGAGCTGGCGCTCGAGGCCGACGCCGACGTGGTCGCGTGGAGCGAGGAGTTCCTGGACTGGCTGGACGGGCTGGGCGGCGGGCGGGTGCACGTCAAGCTCGACAGCGGCATGGGCCGGCTCGGCACACGCGACGTGCAGCTGGCCGACGCGCTGGCGGCGCGGATCGCGGCCAGCGAGGCGCTGGAGCTGGCTGGCGCGATGACGCACCTCGCGACCGCCGAGGAGCCCGACCGGTCGTTCATGGAGAGCCAGCTGGAGCGCTTCGCCGCCTGGGTGGGGCCGCTGCGCGACCGTCATCCTGGCCTGATCGCGCACGCCGAGAACAGCGCCGCGCTGCTCGGCGTGCCTCGGGCGCGGTTTGACATGGCGCGCTGCGGCGGCGCGGTCTACGGGCTCGATCCGCATGGCGGCGATCCCGGTGACTGGGGCCTTGAGCCGGCGCTCGAGCTGCGCTCCTGGGTCGCGGCGCTGAAGGCGTGCGAGGCCGGCGAGAGCGCCGGCTACGGGCGACGCTTCGTGGCCGGCGAACGCACCGAGTTGGCGGTCGTGCCGATCGGCTACGGCGACGGCCTGCGGCGCGTGCTCTCGGGCAACGCCGAGGTGCTGATCGGCGGGCGCCGGCGCGCGCTCGTCGGCACCGTCAGCATGGACAACGTGACGATCGACGTCGGGCTGCGTAGCGGTGTCGCGGTCGGCGACCCCGTGACGGTGCTCGGCGCGGAGGGCTCCGAGCGGATCGCCGCCGAGGAGATCGCGGCACGCCAGGGCACGATCAACTACGAGATCACCTGCGCCATCAGCCCGCGCGTGCCGCGCGACTACCACCGCGACGGCGCGCGCCCATGAACGCGCGCGCGAGCGCGCTCGAGCTCGCGCGCGAGGTGCTGAGCGGTTCGGCCTGCTGGGTGGTCGGCGGAGCCGTGCGCGAGGAGCTGCTCGGCGGCCCGCCGAGCAGCGATCTCGATCTTGTGATCGCCGGCGGGGTCGCCCCGGCGGCCCAGGCGCTGGCACACGCCGCCGGCGCGAAGGCGTTCTCGCTCTCGGACGACTTCGGCGCCTGGCGCGTGGTCGCGAGAGCGGGCGGCTGGCAGGCCGACCTC
>JBEKSK010000125.1:0-7635 GCA_049517155.1 Solirubrobacteraceae bacterium | reverse complement strand
CGCAATCGCCACAGCCGTGCTCCTGCTCTGCGTCGGAGCCGGCGCCGCGGCTGCCGCGGCGAGCTACCCCTACGGCACGAGCACCGGCGGCTGCGAGGTGTTCCCGCCCGACAACGCCTGGCACGAGAACATCTCCAAGCTTGCGGTCAGCCCGCTCTCGAACGCCTACATCGCCTCGATCGGCGCCGGACTGGACCTGCACCCTGACTTCGGCTCGAACCTGACCTACGGCATCCCCTACGCCGTCGTCGGAGCCGATCAGCCGAAGGTCCCGATCCACTTCACCGCCTACGGCGCCCAATCCGACAAGGGCCCCTACCCGATCCCGGCCGGGGCGCCCGTCGAGGGCGGTGCCAACTCGACCGGAGACCGCCACGTGATCGTCGTGCAGTCGGGGTCCTGCAAGCTCTACGAGCTCTACTCCGCCTACCCCGACGCCGACGGCTCCTGGAAAGCCGCTTCCGGCGCCGTGTTCAACCTGCGCTCCAACCGCCTGCGACCGGACGGCTGGACGTCCGCCGACGCGGCCGGGCTACCGATCTTCGCGGGGCTGATCCGCTACGCCGAGATCCAGCGCGGCTACATCAATCACGCGATCCGCTTCACCGCGCCCTCCACGCAGGCCGGCTTCATCCACCCGGCAACCCATTTCGCCTCGAGCTCCACCAACCCGGACCTGCCGCCGATGGGCCTGCGCCTGCGGCTGAAGGCGAGCTTTGACATCACCCGCTTCCCGCGCGTCGCCCGGATCATCCTGCAGGCGATGAAGACCTACGGCCTGATTCTCGCCGACAACGGCAGTCCGTGGTACTTCCAGGGAGCGACCGATCCGCGCTGGAACGACAACGCGCTCGACACCCTCAAGAGCGTTCCCGGCAGCGCCTTCGAGGTCGTGAGCACCGGGCCGATCCGCCGCACCGGCTGAGCGCAACCACCAGCGTTCCCGCCTGCGCCGCCACGGCGGATTGCAGGAATCAGCGTGGCCGATCGAGAATCTGGTTCGAACGCTGCTGCTGATCCCGATCCTGCGCAGGCTGCTGCTGCTCGCGGCCTTCCTCGCGGTGCCGCTGATCGCGGCCGAGCTGATCGCGCGCAAGCTGATCGGCGACGCCGTGGCGCACGCCGTGCAGGCGCGCATCGGCGTCGCGCCGAAGATCGGCTTCGGCTCGACCCCGCTGCTTTTGCAGATCATCCACGGCCGGCTCAGCGAGGTGACGGTCAGCGCCGAGCGCGCGCACATCGACGGCCTGCCGCCGCTGGCGCTGACTGCGACGCTGCGCGACGTGCACCTGCGCAGCGTGACGGGCCTGGAAGGCGCGATCGGCGCGCTGCGCATCGAGGCGCAGCTGCCGCCGGACGGCGTGCGCGACCTGCTCGCAACGCCGGCGTGCGTCGACCCGCTGCCGCCGGCCATCCTCGCGGGGCTCACGCGCTCTCCGCGCGTGGAGCTCTTCCCGGGCCGGATCGACCTGCTGGCGCCCCGCGGCCGCGCGTCCGAGGTGCGCTTTCGCCCCTACGCCGCCGGCTCGAGCGTCGACTTCGCGGTGATCGGGCTCGAGCAGGCCGGCGCGCCCGTCGCCGCGACGACACTCGCGGCGGTGCGCGAGCGCACGCACTGCTCACGCGCCCTGGATGCGTCGCCGTTCGGCGTCTCGCTGGTCTCGGCGCGCGCGCTCGCGGGCGCCCTGGAGCTGTCCTTCGCAGGCAGCGACGCGTCGTTCTCGGCGCTCGGTTAGCAGCCAGCCGCTTTTGGGGTCGCGCGAGCCGCGCACCCTCGGGTGATCACGAGAGCAACGTCGCGCCTGGCGTGGATCGGCGCGTCGCCGGGGTGTAGCCTCGGTCGATGGATTCGAAGCTGCCCAGGCGCGTTCGCCCGCACGTCACTCGCGGTCCCGCCCGCGCCCGGCCGCTGCCGCCGCCGCGCCGGACCCGGCACTCCCCGCCCGCGGCTTCCAAGCCGCCCGAGGCGCCGACACCGCCGCTGCTGCGCTTCACTCGCTACGGGATCCCCGCGCTCGCGGTACTCGCCGGCATCGTCGCGATGTGCTTCGGGACCGAGACCTCGCTGGTCGGCGGCGGCGGGCTGATCGGCGCGGGCATCGCGACCTGGCTGGTCGCCTGGCTCTACCGCGTCGGCGTCGAGGGCGACCACGCGCGCGACGCCGAGGAGCGGGCGCGGGACTACTTCGAGCGTCACGGCCGCTGGCCGGCGCCGTGAGCGCCGATCCCTGACGGGATGGGCCGATGGCTGGAAGCGTCTCAATACGCGCGAGCGGCGGCGGATCGAGACAGCTTCGGGTGGCGCCCGCTCCTACAGATCCCAGCTCGCGTAGGCGCCCGCGGCGGCGACCGTGGTCGGCGTGCCGCCGGCCCAGGGGATCGTCTCGATCGACACCGGCGCCTCGGCGGTTCCCTTCGTCAACAGGATCGTCTTACCGTCGGAGGAGATCGCATCGCCGATGTAGCCGTTGCCCTGGCCGGTGAGGTCCCGCCACGCCGGCTTTCGCCCGCCGAGGTCCACGACGAAGGCCTCGGCGTGGTTGGAACCCTGCGGGCCGACGAAGTTCGCCAGCAGATGCTTGCCGTTGGCAGAGAAGGCGATCGGCGTGAGGCCCTGCACCGCTGCGGCGACCGGCGTACTCGTCAACTGGTGCGCGCCGGTGCCGGAGCTGCTCATGAACCACAGCTGCAGAGCGGGGTAGGGGTTCTTCGTCCGCGCCGTCTCGTGCGAGTAAACGATGCCGTTGGGCCCCCACAACGGGTATTCGCTGCGTCCGTCGCGCGTCAGCTGCCGGGTGCCGGTGCCGGCTGGGGAGGTGGTGTAGATGTTGACGCGGCTGGTGTTCGGCGCCGCCTTCGCGTAGACCACGTGGTTGGAGTCGCCGGGGGCGAAGCCCGCGCCGTCGATCACCCCGGTCGCGATCGTGTGGCTCGCGTCGGTGGCGGCATCGATCACCCGCAGCTGCGCGGGGCTTGCGCCGACGGCGACCAGCAGCTGCCTGGAGTCGGGCGACCAGGCGAGCAGCTGCATGACCTGCTGGCTGGACACGATCGTCACGGGCGGCCCGCCGGCGGTCACGTACAGCGACAGCGTCGAGGTCTGCACGCTCTGACCCGAGCTGCCGACGCTCTGGCCCTTCTGCACGACGATCGCCGCCACCTCGACGCCGTCGGGGCTGATCAGCGCGCTGCTGGCCGGTCCGAGATCCATCGCCGAGGCGCCGTTGATCTGCGAGACCCAGACCTGCGGAGCGGGCTTGCTGAGGTCGGTGATGTAGGTCATCAGCGGCGGCGGCGTGGTTGCGGCGCGCGCTTGGGCGGCGCACAGGGACACGGCCGCGAGCATCGCGGCGAGCGCTGTGCACGCCGACGTCCGTAGCTTGAGTCTCCCCACTGCGAGCATCGTACGCGGTGAATCTCCCGGCGGTCGCAATAGTCGGCCAGGGTGGACGCGAGGCGGCGCGCGCCGGGTTTCGCGGGGGCGGAGGCCGCGGGCGGGCTCGGCGGACCCATTACCGTGTGAGCCGTGAGCGCCGATCACGCCATCGCGATAATCGGCGCCGGGTTCTCGGGTCTGGGCGCCGCGACCCAGCTGCGGGCGGCCGGCATCGAGGACTTCGTGGTGCTCGAGCGCGCCGGCGAGGTGGGCGGCACCTGGCGCGCGAACACCTACCCGGGCTGCCAGTGCGACGTCCCCTCGCATCTCTACTCATACTCCTTCGCGCCCAACCCGGACTGGTCGCGCACGTTCTCCAGGCAGGCCGAGATCCGGGACTACCTGCATGCGTGCGTCGAGCGCTTCGATCTGGGCGGTCATCTGCGACTCGGCGTCGAGGTGCGCGGCTGCAGCTGGCAGGACGCGGACGGACACTGGCTGCTTGAGACCTCCGCGGGAGCGCTGTCGGCCGCTGTCGTGGTCGCCGCGATGGGCGCGCTCTCGGAGCCGTCGCTGCCGTCCGTGGCAGGCCTCGAGAGCTTCCAGGGACCGCTCTTCCACTCGGCGGACTGGCGTCACGACGTCGATCTGCGCGGGGCCCGCGTGGCGCTGCTCGGGACCGGCGCCTCGGCGATCCAGATCGTGCCGGAGATCGCGCCCGTGGCCGGCGAGCTCGTGGTTTACCAGCGCTCGCCCCCGTGGATCCTGCCGCACCCGGACCGCCCGATCGCCGCGCGCGAGCGAGCGCTCTTCGCTGCCGTGCCGTTCGCCCAGCGGGCGCTGAGGAACTCCATCGCCTGGGCGCGCGAGGCGCTCGTGCTCGGTTTCCGGCACCCCGCGCTCGGGCGGCCGCTGCAGGCGCTTGCCCGGCGCCACCTCGAGCGCCAGGTCGCCGACCCGGTGCTGCGCGAGCGGCTGGCGCCGGGCTACCGCGTCGGTTGCAAGCGCATCCTGATGTCCAACCGCTACTACCCTGCGCTGCAGCGCCGCAACGTCACGCTCGTCCCGCACGCCGTGGCCGAGATCCGGCCGCGATCGGTCGTGGCCGCCGACGGCGTCGAGCGTCCGGCCGATGTGATCATCGCGGCGACGGGGTTCAGCGTCGGCGCTGCCGCCGCGGGCATTCGCGGGCGCGACGGGCGCACGCTCGCCGCGCACTGGCGCGGCGTGCCGCAGGCGCACAAGGGCACGACGATCGCCGGCTTCCCGAACCTGTTCATGATGCTGGGCCCGCACACCGGCCTCGGCCACACCTCGGTGTTGCTGATGATCGAAGCCCAGATCGGCTACCTCGTCGCGGCCCTGCGGGCGATGGACGAGGGAGCGATCGCGGTGATCGAGCCACGCCCCGACGCGCAGGCAGCGTTTGTCGCGTCGGTGCGCCGGCGCGCGCGCGGCACGGTTTGGGAGAGCGGCGGCTGCGCGAGCTGGTACCTGGACGCGGGCGGGCACTCGATCCTGTGGCCGGACTCGGCGTGGCGGTTTCGCCGGGCCTTGCGCCGCTTCGACCTCACGAGCTACCTCGCGCGCCCGTACAGTTCCAACTCGGCATGAGCACCAAGCAGCAGACAATTGAGGAGCCGCGCACGCGCGTCTGCCCCAACTGCTCCGTCGAGATCAACGCCGCAAGCGCGGAGTGCCCCTACTGCGGAGCCCGCCAGTTCAGGCACCGCCCGATCCTCAGCTGGCGCGGCCTGCTGGCCGTCCTGGCCGCCGTGGCGGTCGCGGTGCTGGTCACGCGGATCGTTGTCGATGCCTCAAACAGCGGCCTGCGCTACTTGCCCTACCGCAGCTCCGACCTCGCCGCCCTGCTGCCGGCGGGCTACACCGACGAGCTGCTCGCCGGGCCCCACGGCACCGCCGTCGCCGGATTCGTGAACCCTTCGCAGGCCGCCGACTCGGAGCTGATCCAGGCGACGGAGCCGCGGGGCGGGACGCCCCACGCGCGAGCTGCGGCGATGGCCGCGAAGCTGCGTGACACTCCCGGCGTCGCGCTCGGATCGCTCTACTCCGTCGCCTTCCCCGGCGAGCTGGCCGGCTCGGCGTGGGAGCTGCTCTACAGGCTCGACAACGCCGACTACGCGGTGTTCGAGTTCGACGCGTGCGCCGCGACGGTCGGCGTCACGGTCACCCTCTCGGCGGCCAGCCTCAGCCTGCTCGATGACTTCGAGCTGGTGCTGCCGCAGTCGGCGGGACCGGTCTGCGACGGCCCCGATTTCAGCAACCGAGATCGGGCCGACGCCTCGGTTCCGCTGCGGACGGCCGGCTAGCGGTTGTGTCCGGACGTGGTGCGTGGTGTCCGGCGGCGCCGCGCGGAACGTGCGGCGCCCGCGGACGCGACCTCTAGCTCGCGCCGGCGAAGCGCAGCAGCAGCTCGTCGAAGCGGACCGGGCGCTCCAGCATCGCGAGGTGCCCCGTGTCTTCGAAGATCTCGAGCTGCGCGCCGCGCAGCTCCTGCGCCAGCCAGATCGAGTCCGCGACGGGGACGAGCATGTCGTCGCGGCCGTGAACGATCAGCGCCGGGACGGCGATCTGCGACAGCTCCGTGCGCAGCTCGTTGGTGATCATCGCCGTCATCGCGCCGGCGAGGCCGGGCGCGCCACGGCCTCCGACGAGCTCGCACATCGTGTCGGTGGCGATCAGCGTCGGGTGCCGCACGAGTGCGGCGAAGGCGAGGTGACGCGCGCGGGGGCGGCTGATCACCGACCGCACGCCGGCGCTGCGCCCAAGCGGCGTTCGGTTGATCGCCGACATCAGCGCCGCCGTCGTCACCGGGTTGAAATCGGCGATCGAGATCGCCGCCGCCGAGACCAGCACGAGCCGTTGCACGCGGGCGGGGAACCGCAGAGCCATCTCGGCGGCGATCGCCCCGCCCATCGAGTTGCCGACCAGCACGACCGAGTCGAGCTCCAGCAGGTCGCAGAGGCGGTCGAGCGCGGCCGCGTAGCCGGCGATCGAGATCGGCGCCGTCGGCAGCTGGGAGCGCCCGAAGCCGGGCAGGTCGAGCGCCACGACGCGCCGCTCGCGGGCGACGCGCGGGATATTCTCGATCCAGTTCTGCCAGCGACCGCCGAGGCCGTGGACGAACAGCACCGGGGCCTGCGCGCCGGAGCCCATGTCGACGAGGTGGACCCGTCGGCCATCGACGGTGACCGCGCGCAGATGGCTGCGCCACGCCACCGTGCGCCAGTCCGGCTGATCGCTTGTGCCGTAGCCGGGTCCGGCCCTGCTCGCCGAGGCCAGGGACGCCGGGCGGGCCGGCGAGGGAAGGATGCGCTTGTGCGATGCCATGCTTCGGCGACGAGTCTATTTATGCGCCCTGTTGCCAAAGCTGCGGCTGCGCTCGCCGCGCGCCCATGAGCCTCCCGCCCGCGGCGTGGTGGGAGGTGCGCCCGGCTGCCAACCGCAAGCCGGCGACCTACCGCTGCCCGATCTGCGAGCGCCGGCTGCCCGCCCTCTCAGAGCACATGCTGCTCTTCCCCGAGGGTGACCACAGACGCCGCCGCCACGCCCACACGGCCTGTGTGATGCGAGCGCGCGCCGCCGGCAGGCTGCCGCTGAAAGAGGACTGGCGAGCCAGGCAGCCGCGCCCGGGCAGCCTCTGGAGCCGCCTGCGCGCGCGAGCCTGGCGCCCGCGCCGGCGCCGCCCGCTTCCCTGAGACGAAACTTTCAGCGCCGCGCTACGCTCTTCAGGTCGTCTGTGCAGGCGCCGTTAACCCTGGGGAGGGGGGCGCGCCACCGCGCCGACGCCGTCTCTGGCGTGTTGCTCATCGGGGGGCCCTCAAGCGGGCATCTTGTGATGGCTTTTTCCACGCGAACACCTCAAATCCTCGCCCTCGCCCTGGTCGCGCTCTGCGTCTGCGCGTCATCGCCCGCGGACGGCGCGCCGGCCGCGCGCGCCACCAGAGACACCGGACGGGCTCCGGCGACCCCGGTCATCACAGCGGCCGCGTGTTACAAGGTGCGCAGAACCGTCTGCGTGAAGAACCCCCACATCGTCCAGATCACGGGCGAGCTGGTCCTGCGCGGACACAACCTCCGGCAGGGCTATCTCGTGTTCTTCCCGATCGCCCGAGCGAGCGCCGCCCACTCGCACGCGCTCGGCGCTCGCCTGCGCCCGACAAACCACGGTCTCGCCGTCACGATCCCCAAGGGAGCCTCCAGCGGGCGGATCTTCGTGGCCGCATCCACGAGCGTCA
>JBEKSK010000124.1:0-7665 GCA_049517155.1 Solirubrobacteraceae bacterium | reverse complement strand
CTGACGCGGCTTGCGGCGGAATGTGGCGAAAGTGAGCGCCGGGCCCTCAGCCTGCTCGCGCGCGAGCTGCGCGGCGAACAGGACGAGGCCAACCGCGATCTGGCAAAGGCGCTCGTGCGCGCCAAGCGGACGGGGCTGCGCCGCCGCCTTGCGAGGCTGGCGAAATGAAGGCCCATCGCGTCGACGGGCTTGAGGCCTCGATGACACTCGCGGAGGCGGCGCGTCGGATCGTGGCGGTGCGCACGGCCGAGCTCTACGCGTTCGTACCGGAGGCACTCGGCGAGAACGCCTCAAGCGCGATGCACGACATGCGCATCGCCGCCAAGCGCCTGCGCTACCTGCTCGAGCTCGTCGGCTTCTGCTTCGGCAGCGTCGGCGAGGAGGCGCAGGCGCGCGCACGCTCGCTTCAGGACGTGCTCGGCGAGGTCCACGACTGCGACGTGATGCTCGAGCGGATCGCGGCCAGCCGCCATCGCGAGCCCGCTGGCTTCGACGCGCTCACGGCGCGCTTCGAGGCGCGCCGGGCAGGCGAGTTCGAACGCTTCACGACGTTGTGGAACACGATCGAGGCATCCGGCCTGCGTGACCGGCTGCTTGCAACAACGTTCTCGTCACCGCAGCAGGCTCCCGTGGGCCGATGATCGGATTGCGATGAGTGCAACCGACACGCCCCCTGTCGCCGGGGATGGCCCGGAGCCGGCCGGGCGCGGAGGGGATCCGGCACCCAGGCGCCGGGATCCGGCGAACTACTTCAACCGCGAGCTTTCCTGGCTCGACTTCAACCTCCGCGTGCTCGAGCTTGCCGAGGACACCTCGGTGCCGCTGCTCGAGCGCACGAAGTTCGCCTCCATCTACACCTCGAACCTCGACGAGTTCTTCATGGTTCGCGTCGCCGGCCTGCATGACCAGATAGAAGCCGGCGTCGAGCGCCCCAGCATCGACGGCCGCACGCCGTCGCAGACGCTGTCGGCGCTGCACGAGCGGGTCCTCGAGCACGGCTCTCGCCTCGCCCGCTGCGTCTCGGAGCGCCTGCTCCCCGGTCTGGCAGAGCACGGCATCGTCGTCAGACGCGTCACCGACCTCGTCGAGAGCGAGCGCGAAGCCCTCGCCCGCCACTTTCGCCGCGTGATCTTCCCGGCGCTCACGCCGCTCGCCGTCGGCCCGGGCCAGCCCTTCCCTTACATCTCAAATCTCTCGTTGAGTCTCGGAGTGATCGCCCGCGACCCCGACAGCGGCCACACGACCTTCGCGCGTGTGAAGGTCCCGACCGAGGTCCTGCCACGCTTCGTCGCGATCACCGACGAGAAGACCTTCGTGCTGCTCGAGGACGTCATCGCCCATCATCTCGATGCCCTCTTCCCGGGCATGGAGATCGCGGACTACGACTACTTCCGCGTCACGCGCGACGCGGACCTCGCGATCTCCGACGAGGCCGACGATCTGCTGCTGGCGGTCGAGGAGGAGTTGCGCCGGCGCCGGCTCGGGGAGGTGGTTCGCGTGGAGGTGGGCTCGCGGATCGCTGCCCGGCTGCTCGGCGAGCTGACCACCGCGCTCGATGTCTCGCCGCGCGACGTCTACCCGATCGACGGCATGCTCGACCTAACCGGTTTGCTGGAGCTGACCAAGCTCCCCGGCTACGCCGAATTGCGCGACACCCCCTACACCCCCGTGGCGCACCCGCGCGTGGTCGCCGGCGAGGAACGCCGGGCCGACGTGATGGGTGCCATGCGCAAGGGCGATCTGCTCGTCCATCACCCCTATGACTCCTTTTCCAGCTCGGTCGAGCGATTCGTCGAGCAGGCCGTGAACGACCCGCAGGTGCTTGCGATCAAGCAGACCGTGTATCGCACGAGCGACGACTCGACAATGGTCCCGGCCCTGATTCGTGCCGCCGAGCGCGGCAAGCAGGCGGTCTGTCTCGTCGAGCTGCAGGCGCGCTTTGATGAGCTCACCAACATTCACTGGGCGAAGGCCCTCGAGCAGGCCGGCGTGCACGTCGTGTACGGGCACCCGGCGATGAAGACGCATGCGAAATGCGTGCTCGTCGTGCGCCGCGAGGGCGACGGTGTGCGCAACTACGTGCACATCGGCACCGGCAACTACCACTCGGCCACGGCACGGCTTTACACCGACTTCGGGCTCTTCACGACGGACGAGGCAATCGGCTCAGACGTCGCCGAGCTCTTCAACTACCTGACCGGCTTCGGACGGCCCTCCGGCTACCGCAAGGTGCTGGTGGCTCCGAGCTATCTGCGGAAGGCGATCCTCGGCGAGATCGAGCAGGCCGTGGCTGCGCATTCGCCGGACTCCCCATCGCGGATCGCGATCAAGATCAACGCGCTCGTGGACCGCGCGTGTATCGATGCGCTCTACCTCGCATCGGGCGCAGGTGTGCGCGTCGACCTGAACGTGCGAGGCATCTGCTGCCTGCGACCTGGGCTCAGCGGGCTGTCGGAGAACATCCGCGTCGTCTCGGTGGTCGGGCGCCTGCTCGAGCACTCACGCGTCTACTCGTTCAGCTATAGCGGCGCGCAGAAGGTCTACATCTCCTCCGCCGATCTGATGCCGCGCAACCTCGACAACCGGGTCGAGCTCGCGGTGCCGATCGAAGAGGAGGCGCTCCGCGCGCAGGTCATGGAAACGGTCGAGCTGTGCCTCGCCGACAACCACAACGCTTGGGACCTCGGCAACGACGGGGTCTGGGTTCGCCGCCACCCCGGAGCGGGCGAGCAGATCATCAACGCCCAGGAGATCCTGATGCGCCGCCACGCGGCGCACGCAGCCGAGGCGTAGAGGACCGGCGCGCGTTCCCCCCCCGGGCGCGGGGGGCACGCGCGCCGGGCGGCGTATGCCTTCTTTCCGCTCGGCGGCGGCCCGGGCCGCACCATCTTCGGCGGATAGTTACCGAGCCTCGTGTCGTCGCCGAACCTGTCGCCCTTGCAACCCCACGGGCGACCGAGGTCGTAGGGGCCCGAGATGTACTGGGTGACGGTGGCACTCGCCGTGGGCGCCGTCTTGGTCCCACCGATCGTCGCCGTCGCGGTCGCGTCGGTCACCGACAGAATCGGGTCGAGCCGGGGCTCGGTGCACAGGTTCTTGTCGGCGATCACGAACTGGCCCGTTATCAGCTCGAACGCAGCCGACGCCACGCCGGTGCAGTTGATCTGCACGCCGGGGATGAAGGCGCTGCAGGAGAAGCTGTCGGTGGTCGATGGCACTCCGGCCACCTTCAAAAGCGGTGCCTGGTCGAAGTACTGGACCTGGTGCGGCTCGGTCTCGATCTCATAACCGGTGATCGGGCCGTCGCAGTAGAACTGGTACTCGACCTGCGTTCCGGTGACGCCCGACTCCGCGACGCCCTTCTGAATGTGCCCGTCGCAGGTGTAGTTGTTCGGGTCGTCGCTCGCCTGCGTCGCGCCGGTTGCGCCGGTTGCGTCGGCGGCATGTGCGCCGCGAGCCTGCCCGAGTGACGTCCCGAGCGCGGCGATCGCGATCGTGACGGCGAAGACCCCGAGCACGGCTATCGGCCGGCGGCGGGCGGGATGAAATCTGAGCAACGTGTCCTCCTGTGGGTATGTCGATCGTTGAGCGAGGATGGCGGTCCGCTGACGCGGCGCATGCAGCCTAGCGTAAATCCTCTAAACCGGATCGTGTTAGTGAGGATCCTGCTAGGCTTGCGCTTCGCAGCCAGTCAAACCATCGAAACGGAGCTCCACCGCAGATGCGCAGACCCCGCCGTCGCCTCATCGTCGCGATCGCAGTGACCACCTCGCTGGCCGTCGTGCCCGCGCTCGCCTACGCGGCGACCACGATCTCTATCTCGGGTGCCACCGCATCCTTCCCGCTGATCGAGCTGCTCACAACGAAGTACACGAAGGTCCGCCACGGCGCGGTCAAGTTCAAGGTCTCCCAGGGCGGCGCGAGCGTCGGTATCTCGGACGCCGCCGCGGGACGGGTCAGCATCGGCGACTCCTCGCGGGCGCCGGCGGCTACCGACCCGACCGGTCTCGTCTTCTACCCGATCGCGAAGTACTTCGTCTGCGTCACCAGCAACCCCGCCAACCCGATCTCCAACCTCACCGCCGCACAGGTCGCACAGATCTTCACGGGTAAGGTGCGCAACTGGAGCCAGGTGTCCGGCGCGACCGCGACCGGCACGATCGACGTCTACAGCCGCACCTCGGTCGCCGGCGTGCTGACGACCTTCCAGAACACGCTTCTGGGCGGTAGCAAGGTGTCCTCGGTCGCCACGCAGGAGGCAAGCGAAGGCCTGATGCAGAACGCGGTCGAGCACGATCCCAACGGGATCGGCTTCAACTCCGACTACTTCGCGCTCGCGAAGGGGATCAACGCCGTCGGCTACAACGGCACCGCCTGCAGCACGGCCAACGTCGTTGCGGGGACCTATCCGGGCGTCTCGGACTTCTACGAGGTGACCAAGGGCCGGGCGCACGGAGCGGTGGAGGACTTCATCTACTGGATCCAGACCAACGCCGCGGCAAAGAAGATCATCGAGACCAACTGGATCCCGCTGGGCAAGCTCGAGCCGGCCGTCAGCGGCTGAGCGGCGCGCCGTGCTCGAACGGCTGCGACGACCGTGGGGTGACGACCGCGCCGAGCGCTCGCTCGGCGCGGTCGCGTGTCTGACCGCGATCGCGATCGTGCTGATGGTCGTGTTCGTGGCAGCGCGCGCGTGGCCGACCTTCTCGCACGAGGGCCTCTCCTGGCTCGGGTCGGGTGGAAACCTAGACGCGCAGGTCAACGCGATGGTCAACACCAGCGCCCACCCGCCGGCGTCGGCCTACTTCCTGCGTGCCTGGCCGCTGATCTACGGCACGTTGCTGACCGCTGGTTTTGCCGTCATCTTCGGGCTTGCCGTCTCGCTGCTGACCGCGATCTTCATCGTCGACTTCGCGCCTCGACGTGTGCGGCAACTGATGACACCGGTGATCCGCCTGCTGGCGTCGATTCCCTCGGTTGTCTACGGGCTGATCGGGATCCTGGTGCTCGTGCCGTTCGTTGGCAACCATCTCATCAGCGCCGGCGAGAAGGCCTCGGTGGCCAACGTGATCCAGCTCACCGGCGCCGGGCTCCTGGTTTCGGTCGTGATCCTCACGGTGATGATCACGCCGATCATGACCGCGCTGATCACCGACTCGCTCGGCTCGGTGCCGCGCGCCTGGCACGAGGGCGCCGTCGCGCTCGGCCTGAATCCGCTGCGCGCGACGATCACCGTGTCGCTGCGCGCGATACGCCCGGCGATCGTCGCCGCCGCCGCGCTGGCCACGGCACGGGCGATCGGCGAGGCGATCGTGCTCGACATGGTCTCCGGCGGCAACGCCTTCACGCCCAAACCGCAGGACGGCCTGATCTTCCTGTTCGAGCCGCTGCGCACGCTGGCATCGGAGATCATCGACCAGTCCGAGAACATCAGCGAACCGGCGCTGCGTTCGAGCATCTACGCCTTCGCGCTGCTCCTGATGTTCTCCGGCTTCATGCTCTCGATCACCTCGAGGCTCGTGCGCCGCCCGCTTCGCAAGTATGAGCTCAGCAACTGATGGCTGCCGGCGAGCCCCAGCCCGCAGCATTGCCGCTCGCGCCCCAGCGCAGGGGCGGACGGCGCTCATCGGTGCGCAGCTGGCGCCGCGGAGACCAGTTGATCTACGCGCTGGCCTGGATCGCGGGCCTCGGCCTGTGTGTCGTGGCGAGCGCGATCGTGATCTTCCTCGCTGTCAAGGGCCTGCAGTACCTGGACCCGAAGCTGCTCGTGACCCGGCCGAGCGCCGCCGTCAACCAGGCCAACTCCGGCGGCTTCCTCGACCCGCTGATCGGCACGCTGACGACGGCAGCGCTCGGCACGCTGATCGCGACGCCGCTTGCCGTGATCACGGCGGTGTGGGCCGTCGAGTACGGCCGCCCGCGCTGGCTCGCCGGGATCGTCGAGACGAGCATCGAGATGATCGCGGGGACCCCCGACATCGTGATCGCGATCTTCGGCCTGGCCTTCTTCCAGCTGGGGATCTTCGCGCCGTTCTCGTTCCGCGCAAGCGGCGGCGGAGTGTACGGGCGCTCATTCCTCGCGGCCGGGATCATGATGTCGCTGATCGCGTTACCGCTGACCTACACCGCGACCCGCAACGGCCTGCGCGCGATCCCCCGCCATCGGCGAGAAGCTTCCTACGCGCTCGGCAAGACGCGGATCGCGACGATCCGGCGCGTGCTGCTGCCAAGCCTGCGGCCGGATATCGCGACCGGCGCAACGCTCGGCCTGGGCCGGATCATCGGCAGCACCGCGATCGTCGTCCTGCTGCTCGGCGCGACGCTGCAGAACATCCCGCAGAACGGCGTACCGCTCATCGGCTTCTTGCGCGGCACGGGCTCGACGCTGCCCAGCTACATCTTCTTCAACTCGCCCGCCGGCGAGGGCAACGCGCCACAGAAGGCCTACGCGGCGGCCTTCGTGCTGCTTATCATCGTGCTCGGGCTCAACTGGGCGGTCGGGCGAATCTCGCGGATCGGCGCGAGCGCATCGCTGAGCACCGGCCGGATGTCCTGATGAGCGCCGGGGAGCCCGGGCCCCAGTCGCCCTGCGCCCTTGCGCCGCCAGGCAAAGTAGGCGAGAATGTCACAATGTCGATCAATCAGCTGGTATTTGGTCCCCCGGCGCCCCACCCGATGACATCTCCCCCTCTACGCGCGGTCGACACGCTCGCCGGACCGGAGCGTATGCGCCTTCAGGACATCAGCGTCTTCTACGACGGCGTCGCTGCGGTCAAGCAGGCGTCGCTCTCGATCCATAAGGGCGAGGTGCTCGCTCTGATCGGCCCGTCGGGCTGTGGCAAGACGACGCTGCTTCGAACGCTCAACCGGCTGACCGAGCTGACGCCGAACGCGAGTCACAGCGGCACGATCACGCTCGACGGCGACGACATTCACGAGCTCGAGGACACCAAGCTGCGCGCGCGGGTATCGATGGTCTTCCAGCAGCCCAACCCCTTCCCGATGTCGATCTTCGACAACGTGGCCTTTGCGCTGCGCGAGCAGTCGCGACGGCGGCCGCGCCGGCGCGAGCTCGAGCCGCTGGTCAAGCAGGCACTCCAGCGCGCCGGTCTCTACGAGGAGGTTGCGAACAACCTCGACCGCCCGGCGCTCCGGCTCTCCGGTGGCCAGCAGCAGAGGCTGTGTATCGCGCGGGCGATCGCCAACAACCCGGAGATCCTGCTGATGGACGAGCCATGCTCGGCGCTCGACCCGCGCTCGACCGCCGTGATCGAGGATCTGATCCTCCAGCTCCGCAGCGATCTGGCGGTCGTCATCGTCACGCACAACCTGCAGCAGGCGCGCCGCATCGCGGACCGCGTCGCGTTCATGTACCTCGGCGATCTCGTCGAGCTCGCGCAGGCCCGTGAGCTGTTCGAGGCGCCGCGCGAGGAACGCACGCGCGAGTACATCGCCGGCGCCTTCGGATGAGACGCGCGGCCGCGGCGCTCGCGGCGGCCGGGACGCTCGTGATCGGTGCGGCCGGCTGCGAGACGACGCAGGAGCTGAGCGCCAAGATCGGCCGTCGGCTCGGCCACCAGAGCGCGATTGCCGCCACCACCAAGCTGGGCGCCGTCAACGCTGACGTGCGCGTGGTCCAGACGGCGCTCGTGTCGGGCGGTGGCG
>JBEKSK010000123.1:0-7697 GCA_049517155.1 Solirubrobacteraceae bacterium | reverse complement strand
ATGACGACGAGCCCTGCTCGCTCCCCGCCCCGCACCCCAGAGCTCACGTCCTCAGCGGCCGATCGCGGAACCTCGCGACAGCCGGAGTGTGCGCCCCACGCCCCGGCTCGAGCCGGCTACTAGCGGACCGTCGGGCCAAGCAGCGGCCCGGCGGCGGCGAGCGCGGCGACGGCGACAACGGCCATCGGAACGACGGCGACGGCCGCGAGCCGCTTGGGGCCGGGCGAGCCGATGACCCAGCAGCCGGCCGCTATCGCATCGAGGGCGACGCTGAACCAGCGGCTCGAGGTCGCCTGCACGTGCCAGCGGATCGCGCCGTGACTCCACCCGGTTGCGAGCCAGTAGCCGCCCTGGTGCCCGAGCGCGGTGTGGAGCGCCTCGCCGAGCAGCCAGCCGGCGATGACGCTTGCCGCCAGCGAGCCGAGCGCCCCGTGATCAACGCTCGCGCGCCCAAGCCAGCCAAGCACCGGACCGACGACGACGATCGCGGCGAGCCACAGCCCGGGCGTGCCACCAGCCCCCGGCGGCCCGCCGGCCGCGTAGAACGCGACCGTCGCCGACCACAGGCAGATCGTCGCGGTGACCACCGCGGTCTTGATGTCGGGCGCCCACCGCCCGATCAGGGCGGCGACAATCGCCCACGGACCGGTGGACGTCGCGAACGCCTGGTTGACGGCCGGCCCGAGCCCGGTCGAGCGTTGCGTCGCGACCCCGAGGGCCACGCCGAGCGCGAGCGCCAGGCCCAATCGCCGCGCCCACCACGCCGAATCCCTGTCTCCAGCGTCCGCGTGCGCCGCAACGTTGCGATCCTGGAACGCCGTCGCCACGCGCAACACCGGCGAACGAAGGTCGAAGCTCATGACACGAGGGTACAAGGCGCCGGGGAATCATCCGCCGGATCCGCCGATCAGCCGACCGCGTGCCCGCCACTCCGGGGGGAACGCGTGGGGCTCCGGACAGGGGTCCGTCGGCTTGCGGGTGGCCAGTCGCGGGGCGCGACATCAGCTCCGGTCTACATTGTGTCCATGACTACTTCGAGCAGCTTCCAGATCCCCGACATGACCGGCCGCACGGTGATCGTGACCGGCGCCAACAGCGGCATCGGCCGCGCCGCCGCCTCGGCGCTCGCTGGCGCCGGCGCTCATGCCGTCCTCGCCGTGCGCAACGCCGACAAGGGCAGGGCGGCTGCGGCAGCGATGCCCGGCAGCACCGAGGTGCGCGAGCTCGATCTCGCCGACCTCGCGTCGATCCACCGGTTTGCGCAGGCATGGGACGGCGAGATCGCCATCCTCATCAACAACGCCGGCGTCATGATCCCGCCGCTGACGCGTACCGCTGACGGCTTCGAGCTTCAGTTCGGGACCAACCACCTCGGCCACTTCGCGCTCACCAACCTCCTGCTCGAGCACATCAGCGGCCGCGTCGTGACGGTCTCCTCGGCTCTGCATAAGAGCGGGAAGATCGACTTCGACGACCTCAATTGGGAGCGCAAGCGCTACAACCCCAGCCGCGCCTACGCACAGTCCAAGCTCGCGAACCTGCTGTTCACCTCAGAGCTCCAGCGCCGCCTCGTCGGCGCCGGCTCACGCGTACTGGCCACCGCAGCCCACCCCGGCTACGCCGCAACCAACCTGCAGGGCCAGAGCGCCAACCGCCTGTTGAACCTCCTTGCGGCAATCGGGAACCGCACCATCGCACAGGATGAGAACGCCGGCGCCATGCCCACGCTCTACGCCGCCGTGGCCGAGATCCCGGGTAACAGCTTCGCCGGGCCCGGCGGCTTCATGGAAATGCGCGGCCAGCCGAAACTCGTCGAGCGCTCCGACGCGGCGAAGGACACCGCCGTGGCACGCCGCTTGTGGGAGGTCTCAGAGCAGCTGACCGGCGTGCGCTTCCCGCTCGCCACGGCCACCACGGAGGTCACGACATGAAGCAACGCACGCTCCGAACCCGCCACAGCTCACCGAAAACGGCTACGTCGCCTTCGCGATGACGCCTCTCATCTCGTCGGCCGTGAACGCTCGCAGTGTCGTCGTCCGCAGGTTGCCCTGCGCTGCCAACGCGAGCAGCGCAGCGGCGAGCGTTTCCTCGTCAGGGGCCTCGAAGGTCGCGATCAGGTCGTAGGCGCCAACGGTCCAGTAGAGATCCTTGAACTTGATGCCCGCCGGGCTCAGCGCCACCTCGGCCGTGTCAGCGCGGTCCACGCTGTCGCGGAAATTCTTCACACCCTGATCGGTCCAATTCATCAACGTGATGTAGCTCGGCACTGTTTCCCCTTCGGTCGCAAACCTGGTGGGTCCGAGACTACTCGCTGGCGGTCACGCCGCAGCGGGCGGTCCGAGCCATGCGCTCAGCGCTTCCGGGAGTCCGAGAAGGTTCGATCTCCGACCCGGGCAACGCATCCGTCGGGGCCGATCAAGACCGGGTGGGCGCTCGTCTGCGTGAACGCGGCGACCTCCAGCTCGGCGGTCGCGCCGCGAGCCTCGCAGGGCGCGCTCGCGTGAGACGTTGGTGTGATCACAGCTTGGGCGAGCGCGAAGGCACAGCCCGCGTCTGCTCCAAGAGCCGTGCGGTCCATCGTGAGTGGCGTTGGCGAAGTTCGTGCTCGTCCAGGTCGGCGCGGCCCAGGGGGGCGTAGTTCGCAACCCAGGTCTCGACCACGTCGTGCGAGCGAGCGACGGCCCAGCCGTCCCAGAGAATCACGTCGCCGAGGGCCTCGCCGATAGCGTCCTCGTAGGCCGCGAGAAAAAGGTCGGCAATCAGTTCGTCGAACAGGAGAACGAGATCAAGGCGGCACCAGCCGACGTCGTAGCCGCGTGGCCCGCGTGCTGCACCCGACCAATCGACGATGCCTGTGAGCCTTGCGTCCCGCCAGACGACGTTGCCTGACCAGTAGTCGCAGTGGTTGAGCACCTCGGACGAGCCGGTGATCTGCGACCAGCGAGACTGGACCGCGGCCGCCAGCGGCCCATTCAGCTCGGCCACAGACCCTCTGGCGTCGAACACGCTTGGCAATTCCGCCCGCCGGTCGCTCGGGAGCACGTGCACCACAGCCAGGGCGCGACCGAGCTCGCGCGCCCACGTCTGCGGATCGCTCGGCGTGATGTCCGGCTCGCCGTCAAGCCAGCTGATCACAGAAGCCGGGTGCGCCGACCATCGGCCACCCAAGTCGCCGCCGAGCAACACCGGGGCCATACCCCCGAGCCCGTCAAGACTTCGCAGCACACGCTGCTCACGGCAGGCGGCAGGGTCGTCGATCGGAAACTGGCGCACGACCACGCTGGACGCCGGATTGCCGGTGTCGACCCTCCAGGTGTCCGCATGCTGACCGCCCTGGAGGCGTGCGATATCGAGGATCACGGCCGACGGGCCGGCGAGTCGCCGGACTTCCTCAAGCGCCCCAGCCGACGGCAGAACCTCAGATCGGGTCAACTTTGAAACCCCAAGGCCACGACGCCGCAGGCCGTGCCCGCTCCACTGAACCAAGGTCCGCCTCCTGCTTTGTCGCCACTTGCCCGGAGCCCCCCGCGGCGAGGCGGCCAGGCTCGCTTCGCCGTCTCGGTCGACCCACACGGCTGCGGATGCGGCGCACGATCAGTTGACACACCGGCCGCCCGTGGTCGATGTCGCGACGGGAGGCAGCCCGCGGTGTCCCCGATGGAGCGAGTGCCGGGGCGGCGATCGGCGTGCATCAATCTGGCGCAAGATCGGCAAAGTCGCGCTTGGCCTTCCTGTACCACGCCATTCCTGACAACGGCTTCTTCCACCTGGCCTGCATCTCGCGCAGAGCGCCCTCATGGGTGCCATCACCGGCGGCGACGACAGCCTTCAGGTGCTGATCCTGAGCCTTTATCACCTCATTCGCCGTGTTCCCATGATGTGGCAAATCGCAAGGACCACCCAGTTGCCTACATGTCATTGTCTTCATCGGTCTTCTTTCCTTGTCGGCCGTCGTCGTCTGCTAGGTGTCGAGCGCAAGCCGCTGGAGCAGCGCGTCCACTCGCGCGAAGCCGCCCTTCGCCCCTTCCTCGACGCCGTATTGCATCGTCGTGTCGCGCTCCTGCGTGGTGGCGAAGCGCATCGTCTGGGTGAGCTTCGTCTGCTCGCCGAGATCCTCGAACTCGAGCGTCTGCACGTGGTTTTGAAAAGTCTGCACGAGCCGCCTGGGCGCGTCGACCTCGACGTACTCGCCCTCGACGACACCGAACGCGGTGCGGAAGCGGTACTTGCCCCCGGCACGGACGTCCATCTCCTCGACGACAGTGCCGTCGCCCCACCAGTCCGGGATCAGCTTCGGGTCGGTCCAGACGGAGAAGACGTGTGCTCGTGGCGCGTCGAAGATCCGCTCGACGCGGATCTCCAGCTCGTCTGGCGTCGTGACGGTGGTGGCGTTCATCGGTCTCCCTTCGTGCGTTCGACGACCCGCGCGAAGCGGTCGAGCCGCGCCAGCCACGTGCTGATGCCCTCGAAGGCATACGGCGCGAGCATGCACCTGCGGACACGTCCGACCTTCTCCGTCGTCACCAGCTGCGCCTCCTCCAGCAGCCGGATGTGCTTC
Source organism: Solirubrobacteraceae bacterium (assembly GCA_049517155.1). Lineage (GTDB taxonomy): Bacteria > Actinomycetota > Thermoleophilia > Solirubrobacterales > Solirubrobacteraceae > Palsa-513. Next base: position 3,139 of record JBEKSK010000123.1, on the reverse strand, counting down.
TTCATCCCGGTCAGCGACATCTCGAAGGGCTCGGCGAGCTCGCTGATGGTCGCTCTGCCGGAACCGAGCCGTTCGAGGACGGCGCGACGAGTTGGGTCGGCGAGGGCCGCGAAAGCGCGATCGACGGACGTCGCATACTGAACCATGAGGTTCAGTATACCAAGCGGCCCGGAAAGCGTCGGGCCGCGCTCCGGCGAGGTCGCTGAAGTGGCTGCCGAATCGCCGGGGGACGGGCCACCCGGCGGCTGGAATACTGGGAGCGTGTCCGCCGCATTCACGTCGGCGCTCGCAGAGGCCCTCGCCGAGCCGCTGCTCGAGCGGTTTTTGCGCTACGTGCGTGTCGACACTCAGGCTCGCCGCGACGGTGTCGGGACGCCCAGCAGTCCGGGGCAGCGCGTGCTGGGCGAGATGCTCGTCGAGGAGCTTCGCGGTCTCGGCATCGAGGCTGTCGAGCTCGACCAAAACGGCTACGTGATCGCAAAGCTGCCGGCGCCGCACCCCGACGGCGCAGAGACAGTGATCGGGCTACTCGCACATCTCGACACCAGCCCCGATGCGCCGGGAGCGGGAGTCGAGCCGATCGTGCACCGGGCATATGACGGTGGCGTGATCGAGCTTCCGGTGGCGGACACCCGGCTCGATCCGGCCGTGATGCCCGAGCTTGCAGCGAAGGCGGGCCACGACGTTGTCACCACGAGCGGTGACACCCTGCTTGGCGCGGACGACAAGGCGGGCGTGGCGGCCATCATGACGGCGATTGCGCATTTGTGCGCACACCCGGAGATCCCGCGCCCCGGGCTTGCGATCGCATTCACACCCGATGAGGAAATCGGTCACGGAGCGTCGATGCTTGACGTCGAACAATTCGGCGCGTCGTGCGCCTACACGGTTGACGGCTCGGACCTGGGCGAGCTTCAGGACGAGACGTTCTCCGCGCTGGAGGTCCGCATGACGATCACCGGCGTGGACGTTCACCCCGGTTTCGCCAAGAACAAGCTGGTCAACGCACTGCGGCTCGCTTCCCGCGTGATTGCAGAGCTTCCGGCTGACACACTGGCCCCCGAGGTGACGAGCGGCAGAGAAGGCTTCATTCACCCCTACGGGCTGGACGGCTCGCCCGCACGAGCGCACCTCGCCTTCATCGTTCGCGACTTCGACGACACATTGCTCGAGGAGCACGTTGCGCTGCTCGAGGCGGTGGCGCGCCGTGTCGTCGAGGCCGAGCCGCGAGCAACCCTGGAGATCGTTGTCCGCGAGCAGTACCGCAACATGCGCCGCTACCTGACCGCTTCGCCGCGCGTCGTCCAAGCGGCTGCCGAGGCGATGCTTGCCGAGGGCATCGAGCCGCGCCGCGAGCCGATCCGTGGGGGCACCGACGGCTCACAGCTGAGCGTTCGTGGACTGCCGACGCCGAACATCTTCGACGGCGGCCACGAGTATCACTCCGTCCGCGAGTGGGCCTCCCTCCAGGACATGGCGGCGGCCGCCGCGACGCTCGTGCGCCTCTGCGAGGTCTGGGGCACCCACTGAGGCACCCTGGCGGTCACAGGCACCGAGCGACGGCGACGCAGCCGGCGAGGCGCTGCGAGGCGCCAAGAAGCGGAGCATCAGCGGGGCACGCGACATTGGCAGCAGCTGGAAGCTCGCCGTTCCTCGTCGCGTATCTCGTCAATGTGGCGCCGATCGGGTTTTGAGGCGATCCGGCGAGCGGATGCGGTCGACGCCGGATTGTTCGGGGCGGGCGCCTACGCGGCCTTGAGCCGGCTCCAGCGTGTGCCGCCGTCGCGCGTGCGCCAGAGCACGGCGTGCCCGCCGTAGCCTTCGGCGAGCACCCAGCCGTCGCTGCGGTTGACGAAGGTGACCTCGGAGGTTCCTGAGGCGTCCCCGGAGAAGCCGGGTTCGACATGCCAGCTGCGACCGCCGTTGTGCGTGTAGGTGAGCGAGCTGCCCCCGCCGACGTAGAACGCCGTGGTCGGTGAGAGGGCTGCAAGCCCGCCCAGATAGCCGCCCAGCGGCATGCCTCGGTGACAGGTCGTTCCGATCAGGCAGGGCGATGGGCCGGCGAGCCAGGTTTTGCCGCCGTCGAGCGAGCGGGCGAAGCTCTTGGTCTGCTCGCCGGCTCCGGGTTCGCCGGCGCAGGCGAGCCAGCGCGCGCCGTCCGGGGCGATCGAGAACTCGACCGACAGCGGACCGGCCGGGCAGGGAGCGGACGTGCTGCTCCAGCGGGCCCCACCGTCGCGCGTCTGCTCAAGCGTCACCGTGTTCGCGGTGTGGGATAGGACGCGTGGCGGCACGATCACGACCGCGCGCTCGGCGTCCTCGCGCCACAGCCACGTGGAGGGGCCGGAGAACTCCGGCGAGAAGGAGCGCTCGGGCGGCTGCCGCGGGGCCTGCACCCAGGTCCTGCCTCCGTCCGTAGACACGGTCAGCGTCAGCCGGCAGGTTGGCGCGCGGCTCGTTGGCGCGGAACAGGAATCGCTGAGCGCCCACACCGATCGCCCGACCGCGTCCAGCGCGAGCAGCGTTCCCGGCATCTTCTGCGAGCGCCAGCTGGCGCCGCCGTCGTGACTGACGAACAGCCCCGGACCGTACGCGAACACATCGCCCACGCCGTCGGCGGCTAACCCGGCGACGAGGTAGCCCGAGGCGCAGCTGGTGGTACCGATCGTAGCGCCCGCAACGCCGAAGCTGGCACCGCCGTCGCCTGTCGCACGCGTGACAAACGCGCAGTGCCCGTTGCCGATGCCCTGCTCCGGGATCGTCGATCGCACGAACAGGCCCACGCCGCGCGACGGCGACGTGAACGCCACGCGCAGCAGCGTCGTCACGGTGACCGTGCGCGGCTGCGCCGCGCTCGCAACCACCGCCGCAAACGCCAGCAGGACGCCGGCGGCGACCGACGCTATGCGCGTCCTCCCAGCCATCCGCGGGACGATACGACGTCCCCCCAGACCCGGCCACAGGCGATCTCGCGCGACTGCCGCCGCCTGATCCCGGCGCCGGCAAGGGTCGCGCGAGACGGGCAGCGTCACGCGGAGGCGCCCCGGCGCGGCGTTTCCTTGCCAAGCGTCGCTTGTCGGCGCATGATCCGCTGGTGCGGAGCGTCGTGGTCAGGGTGGTCGTGCTGCTGGCGCTGACG
>JBEKSK010000122.1:0-7883 GCA_049517155.1 Solirubrobacteraceae bacterium | reverse complement strand
GCGGATGCAGTGCAGCGCCTGGCGGCCGACCTCGTCGGCGAGCACGCGCGTGCGGCCGGCGTCCAGGAGGACCACGTGAAACTCCTGTGGCCCGTCGCCGGGCGTGACGCCGGTCCACAGCGAGGTGTAGGGGTTCATTCGCTCGCCGGTCGATGAGCGCGGCAAGAGCTGCAGGAACACCTCGAGGTCGCTGAAGGTGGGGACGAGCTTCTCGATCCCGAGGATCGTGACCAGCACCGGCGGCAGCGTCGTGCACATGCGTCCGTTGCCCTCGGATTCAACGACGCAGACGGTGCCGCTGTCGGCGACGGCGAAGTTCGCGCCGCTGACCGCCATCCGCGCGGTCAGGAACCGCTCGCGCAGGTAGCGCCGCGAGACCTCGGCGAGCTCGCGCGGGTCGTCGCTGACCGAGGGGTCGGCGATCGTGCGCCGGAAGAGGTCGCGTATCTCGGTGCGGTTGCGGTGGATCGCCGGGACGAGGATGTGAGACGACCAATCACCATCGAGCTGGAGGATGAGCTCGGCGAAGTCGGTTTCGACCGCGTGCACGCCGCCGGCCTCGAGCGCGGCGTTGAGGCCGATCTCGTCCGTCGTCAGCGACTTGACCTTGACGACCTCATCGATCTGGTGGGCGCGGGCGACGTCGAGCACCACCTGGTTGGCCGCCGCCGCGTCCGGCGCCCAGTGGACGTGCCCGCCGGCGGCGGTGACCGCCTGCTCGAACTGGAGCAGGTAGCTGTCGAGGTGCGCCAGCACATCGGCCTTGATCGCCCGGCCCGCCTCGCGCAGCGCCTCCCAGTCGGGAAGCTCGGCGACGACACGGTTGCGCTTGTCGCGGATCGTGTGCGTGGCGGCGGCGAGGTTGGCGCGCAGCTGGGTGTCCGCGAGCGCCTCCCGCGCAGCCGGCGGAAACGGCCGCATCGACTCACTCATCGCCGCCGTCCCCTCGCCCGCGCCGCTCATCCACTCGCCGTCTGGGCGAGGATCTCGGCCAGGTGCATGGCGCGCACGCCCGCGCCCTCACGCGACAGGCGCCCGCCGATCTGCAAAAGACATGAGCTGTCGACCGCCGTCACGACGCTCGCCCCGCTCGCGACGATCGCCGCGCACTTGTCGATCACCATCGCCGTCGAGGTGTCGGCGTTCTTGAGCGCGAAGGTGCCGCCAAAGCCGCAGCATTCCCGCTCCGCTTCAAGCTCGACCAGCTCGAGGCCGGCGACCGCGCGCAGCAGCGCGTATGGCGCGTCGCCGACGTTGGTGACGCGCAGCGAGTGGCAGGTCGGGTGGTAGACGACACGGTGGGGAAACGTCGCGCCGACATCGGTCACACCCAGCTTGCCGACGAGCAGCTCAGAGAGCTCGAACAGCCGGCCGTGGAGCTGTGGGTAGCACTCGCGCATCGTGCCGACGCACGACGAGGACGGAGACACGATCACCTCGTAGCCGTCGAAGAGCTCGAGGAACCGCGCGCCGAGCCGGCCGGCCTCGGCGCGGTAGCCGCTGTTGAGGTGCATCTGCCCGCAGCAGGTCTGCTGCGCGGGGAAGACGACCTCGTGGCCGAGACGCTCGAGCACGGCGACCGTGGAGCGACCCACCTCAGGGGTCACGGTGTCGCCGATACAGGTGATGAAGAGGGCGACGCGCACGCGGCGTCAGCGAGGATACGCGAGCGCGACGCCGCCGTCGACGTTGAGGATGTTGCCGGTGCTCTTGCCGGCGAGCCGCGGGGAGCAGAAGAACAGGATCGCGGCGACGATGTCGGCGGGCAGCACGTTGACCTTGAGCGTCGTGCGCTCGCGGTAGTGGGCCTCCAGCTCGTCGGCGTCGATGCCGTATGCGCGGGCGCGCTCCTCGCGCCACGCCGAGTCCCAGATCCGCGACCCCTCCAGGACCGCGTCGGGGTTGACCGTGTTCACGCGGATGCCGTGAGCCCCGAGTTCCTCGGCCAGGCAGCGCGCGAGATGAAGCTCGGCGGCCTTGGCCGCAGAATAGGCTGCCGCCCCCTTGCCCGGCGCGAGTGCGTTCTTTGAGCCGATGAAGATGATGCTGCCGCCGCTGCCCTGATCGATCAGCGTTCTCGCGGCCTCTCTGGCGACGATGAAATACCCGCGGGCGAGGATGTCGTGGTTGCGATCCCACATCGCGAGCGTCGTTTCGGTGATCGGCGCGCTCGAGGCGATGCCGGCGTTGGAAACCACGATGTCGACGCCGCCGAAGGCCAGGACCGCAGCGCGGAACGCAGCGACGATCGACGCCTCGTCGGTCACATCGGCGGTGACCGCGACGGCCACATCGCCGATCGCGGCGGCGTCCTTGATCGCGCCCTCGGCGTCTATGTCGGTCACCACGACGCAGCCGCCCTCGGCCGCGAAGGCGTGTGCGGTGGCGCTGCCGATGCCGCCGGCGCTGCCGGTGATCAGGGCCACGACGCCCTGGAACTCGCGCGGCGCCGGGGCCAGCGAGAGCTTGTAGAGCTCGAGCGGCCAGTACTCGATCGCGAACGACTCCTCGTCGCTCAGCGAGACGAAGCCGCCGAGCGCCGAGGCGCCGCGCATCACGGCGACCGCGCGGTGATAGAGATCGCGGGCGAGCCTCGCCGCCTTCAGCGTGCGCCCCACGCTGACGAGCCCGACACCCTCGATCAGCACGACCCGGGCGCTCGGGTCCGCCAGCCGGTCGCCGTCGGAGCGGTAGCGCTCGAAGTGCGCCTGCTCGCGCGCCTGGAACGCGCGGACCTCCTCGACGGCACGCTCGCGGAGCGTCGCCGCATCGTCGCGGTCGGGGTCGAACGCGACCCAGACCGGGCAGCGCTTGGTGTGCACGAGGTGGTCGGGGCAGGCTGCGCCGACCTGCGAGAGCTCGTGCGAGTCGCGCCCGGCGACGAACTCGGCGACCGGCGCCGAGAGGTCGACCTGGAGGATGCGGGGGCCGTCGACGCCGAGCGCGCCGCGCAACGCGGGCAGCACCTCCGCCAGCAGGTCCAGACGCCGGTCCTCATCCAGCGCGGCGCGCGCCGGCCCGCCAAAGGGCTCCGCCGGGCTGTGGTCGGCGACGAACGCGGCGGCGCGGTTGATCGCGTCAAGCGTGGCGGCGTAGGACTCGGCGGCGGTGGCTCCCCACGTCACCAGGCCGTGCTTGGCAAGCAGCACGAGCTTCGCCGACGGGTGCTCGGCGAGCGCGTCGGCGACGAGCTTGGAAAGCGCGAAGCCGGGGCGGATGTAGGGGATCCAGAGCGCGTCGGCGCCAAAGCACTCCTCGGCGAGGCGCTCGCCGTCGACGGCGCCGACGATCGCGCCGATCGCATCGGGATGGGTGTGGTCGACGTGCGCCGCCGGCGTGAAGGCGTGCAGCAGCGTCTCGATCGACGGGCGCGGCATGGCCGGGTCGAGCTGGCAGCGCGCGAGATAGGCGACCATCTGCTCGTCGCTCATCTCGCCGCGCTCGCGCAGCGGCAGGATCTCATCGAGCCGCAGGCCGGCGAACCCGGCGGCGTCGATCGTGGCGAGATCGCTGCCCGAGCCCTTGACCCACAGCACCGTCACCTCGCGGCCGGCGTGGTCGCGCTGGCGGACCTTGACCGACGTGTTGCCGCCGCCGAAGTTGACGACCGAGCGGTCCGAGGCGAGCAGGTTGGAGCGGTAGACGAGCGCGTCGAGCTCGCTGGCGCCGGCGACGCGCGCGCCATCCCATCGGTTCGGGGTCGAGTTCGGGGCGGTCAAAGCCATCGGCGAGTAGCTCCAGTTCGAACGCGGACGATCTGCCTGCGTGAGCGATCGCGTCCGCTAAATGGACAGATTGAGTGCGAAATTGAGCGCTCAGTGGTCACTTTCCCCATGATGCAATCAGAATAGATCACGTGACGATGCCCTGCGTGGGGGGTTGACTGCTCGCGCCGGGGTCATCCGCGGCAAACGAACTCGCCCGCGCCGCTCGCCGTCGCATCAGCTCGCGCCCGCGCTGCGCGAACGACGGCAGGTTCGGGATCAGCACGCTGAGGATCAGCAGCGCCCCCGAGACGACCTGGAAGTCATTGTCGTTGAAGGAGTTGCTCAGCAAGAGGACGCTGTGCAGGCCCGCGTAGACGAACGCCGCGAGCGCCACGCCGAGCACCGTTCCGCGGCCGCCGAAGATCGACACGCCGCCGAGCAGCACGATCGTGATCACCTTCAGCTCGAAGCCGATGCCGATGCTCTCTCCCGCCGAGGAGAGCTCGAAGGTGTAGAGCATGCCGACCAGCGCGCAGACGACGCCCGAAAGGACGAACAGCATCATCTTGACTCGCTGCACGCGGATGCCGGCGTGCAGCGCCGCCTCCTTGTTGAGCCCGATCGCGTACAGCGAGCGCCCGAACGGGGTGCGGTGCAACACCACGCCGGTGACAATCGCCAGCACGATGAAGAACGCGACCGAGTACGACAGGAACGGAATCCCGGGCACGTTCTGAACGCCGACGTTGGTGTAGAACGAGGGGAAGTTCGACACCGTCAGCGGCCCGAGCACGACGTTCGCGAGCCCGCGGTAGAGGGTCAGCGTGCCGATCGTCACCGCCAGCGACGGCAGGCCCACCTTCGTGACGAGAAATCCGTTGATCGCTCCCAGCACCATGCCGAGCGCGATCACGACGATGAAGATCGCGCCCATCGGCCAGTGGTGGCTCCACAGGTAGCCGAGCGTCTCGCCGGAAAGAGCCAGCGTTGAGGCGACCGAGAGGTCGATCTCGCCGACCATGATGATCAGCGTCATCGGCAGCGCCATCAGCGCCAGATCGCCGATGTTGGTGCACAGCGTGAAGAGGTTGTAGCTCGAGGTGAAGTAGCTCGAGGAGTCGACTCCGAGCGCGAACACGAGCACCAGCGCGACGACGAGCGCGGCCTCCCAACTCGCGAAGCGCCCCATCCGGGCGCTCAGGACCGAGAACGAGCCGGCCCGACCGGCCTCCGGCGGCGGCGCGCCCGGCGGCTCGCCGGCGACCGACTCTGGGAACACCGGCTGCGAGGACTCCGCCGGCTCGGCCGGCGGCGGGGTGAGGGGCGGATCCTCAGGCGCCAAGGCGCACCCTCCGTTTGCGCAGGGCCGCGGCCAGTCGCAGCTGGATGCCGCGGTCGAGCGTGATCGCGGTGATCAGGAGCAGGCCCGAGATCGCCTCGGTCCAGATCGAGGAGATGCCGATCACGTTCAGCGCCGAGTTGATCGTCTGCAGGAGCAGCGCGCCGAGCGCGGCGCCGACCACGCTGCCGCTACCGCCGAAGATCGCGACGCCGCCGACGACCACGGCGGCGATGATCTGCAGTTCGAGGCCGTTCGCGGCGGTGGATTCGATCGTCGCGTACTGCGCCGCCCAGACGACACCGGCCACGCCGGAGAGCGCGCCGCTGATTACGAACGCCGTGAAAACGCGCTTGGCGATCGGGATGCCGGCCCGCCGCGCCGCGTCGGGATCGGAGCCGATCGCATAGAGGTCGCGGCCGGAGCGGAACGTGTTGAGGTAGTAGGCGGCGATCGCGACCACGACCGCGACCGCCAGCGCAAGATCCGGGATTCCCACCAGGGTGTCCTGCGGGATGTTCAGGAACGAGTTCGGCTCGGTGCTCGCGAGGACCACGCCGGAACCGACGATGATCGTGTCGATGCCGCGGATTATGTAGAGCATCGCGAGCGTGACCACCAGGCTCGGGACGCGCCCGACCGCGGTGATCGCACCGGTCACGATGCCGCACGCCAGTCCCACCCCCAACCCGACGAGGAAGACCAAAACGATCGAGATCCCGTGGTGGGTCCCGAACATGTTCGCCGACACGTAGGCCGAGAGCCCGACCACCGAGCCCACCGACAGGTCGACGTTGCGGGTGAGGATGACCATCGCCTCGCCGACCGCGACGAGCGCGTACAGCGATGTCTGCGACAGGATGAAGCGGATCTCGCCGCCGCCGACGAAGCGCGACTGGATCAGCCCGGCGACCAGCACGAGCACCGCGAGCACCGCGATGATCCCGAACGTTCGCGCGCGCAGGACGACGTCGACCAGCCGCCGCGGGCTCGCGAGCTCGCCGTCCGGCGGCGGCACGGCGGGCGCGCTCATGCCGGGCCCGCCGCCACCGGTGCGGGCAGGTGGGCCTGCCCGGTCGCCGCGGCCATGATCTTCTCCTCCGAGGCTTCCTCGTGCGAGAGCTCGGCGACCAGGCGGCCCTCGCGCATGACGAGGATCCGGTCGGCGACCGCGAGCACCTCGGGCAACTCGGAGGAGATCATCAGCACCGCCACGCCGTTGCGCGAGAGCTCGACCAGGAGCCGGTGGACCTCGGCCTTGGTCGCGATGTCGATCCCGCGCGTGGGCTCATCGACGATGATCACCGCCGGCTCGCGGCTGAGCCATTTGGCGAGCACGACCTTCTGCTGGTTGCCGCCCGAGAGCGAGGTCGCCGCGTTGGTGATGGCGCTGTACTTCACCTGCAGCCGCGCGGCCCAGTCGGTCGCGAACTTCCGCTCCACCGAGGAGACCAGCAGGCCGTGCCTGGTGAGCGCTCGCAGCGACGCGAGCGCGATGTTGTCCTCGATCGACATGTCCATCACGAGCCCCTGCTGGCGGCGATCCTCCGGCACCATCGCTACGCCGGCGCGCATCGCGTCGATCGGCACGCCCTTGGCGAGCCGCCGTTCACCCACGTGCACGCTGCCCGAGTCGTAGTCGTCAATGCCAAAGGCCGCGCGCGCGACCTCGCTGCGACCGGCGCCAACAAGGCCGGCGAGGGCGACGACCTCGCCGGCGTGAACGTCGAAGCTGATGTTCTCGAAGATCCCGGCGCGCGAGAGCTCCGCGACGCGCAGAACCGCGGCGCCCGGTGCATGCTGTTCGTGTACACGCGCGGCGATGTCGCGACCGACCATCGCGCGCACGAGATCGCCGGCGCTCAAGCCGGCGACCGGCTGCGAGAGCACCCGGCGGCCGTCGCGCAGCACCGTCACCCGCTGGCAGATCGCGAAGACCTCCTCGAGCCGGTGCGAGATGAAGACGACGGCGACGCCGTCCTCGCGCAGGCTGGCGACGACGCCAAACAGCCGGGCGACCTCGGTCGCGGAGAGCGCGGCCGTCGGCTCGTCCATGACCACGACCTTGGCGTCGAACGAGAGCGCCTTGCCGATCTCGACGATCTGCTGTTCGGCGATCGAGAGGCCGCGGGCGACGCGGTCCGGGTCGAGCGGCACCCCCAGGCGCTCGAACAGGGCGCGCGTCTGGCGCTGCATCGAGCGGTGGTCGATGCGCCGGCCGCGTCGCTGCGGCTGGCGGGCGATGAAGACGTTCTCGGCGACCGAGATGTCGGGGAAGAGAGTGGGCTCCTGAAAGATGATCGCGATGCCGGCTTCGCGCGCGGAAGCCGGGCCGGTCAGCAGGAGCGGGTGCCCGTCGGCGTCGACGAGCGTGCCACTGTCGGGCGGGTGAACGCCCCCGAAGATCTTGACGAGCGTTGACTTGCCGGCTCCGTTCTCGCCGACGACGCCGTGCACCTCACCGCCGTAGAGGTCAAGCGAGACTCCCTGGAGCGCGTGGACCGCGCCGAACGCCTTGGTGGCATCGCGGACGCTGAGCACGGGACGGCGGCCTGGTGCCTGCGCCGTCTCGGGCTGCTCCCCCCCGGCCGGCTCGGAGTGCAGGGCCGCTTGGCGCTCGCGCTCGCTGCTGTTGGAAGCCTCGGCGACCTCATCGTTCGGTTTTCCCTGGTCGCTCACTTCTGGCACGAGGCTCGCAGTCTGATCGTTGGCGCGGCGTGGGCGGACCGTCCGCTGCGCCCGGGCGCACCGCGACCGGTCGTCGCCGCCTTGGTGGACCGGCGGGTCGCCGGCAAAACGCCGGCGACCCGTGGCCCGTTACTGGTTGGAGCTTAGAA
>JBEKSK010000121.1:0-7904 GCA_049517155.1 Solirubrobacteraceae bacterium | reverse complement strand
CCGCCGCCGAGCGCGCCCCGCAGCGACCTGCGCTGTCATGGCCGGCGCGCGGCCCGGCCCCCCGGGTGCGTGCCTGCCTCCCAAACGGCGTGCGCGCCGCCTGGCCGGATGGTGCATGCACGATCCGGAGAAGCGCCCTACAGCAGGAGTCCGGCGGGGCGCTCGAGTCGCTTGCGGACGGTCGCGAGGAAGTCGGCCGCGTCGGCGCCGTAGACGATTCGGTGGTCGGCGGAGATCGTCAGCTCCATCACCCGGCGCGCGCTCACGCTGCCGTCGGGGCCGACCGTGGCTCGCGGGTTGGCGGCGCCGACGGCGAGGATCGCAGCCTGCGGCGGGTTGATCACGGCCGTGAAGCGCGTGACGCCGAGCATGCCGAGATTGGACACCGTGAAGGTCGCTCCGGAGAGCTCCGGCGGGGTGATCGAGCCGTCGCGGACCTTCGCAGCCAGCGTGCGGGTCGCGACGGCGATCTCCGTGAGTGGCTTGACGTCGGCGTCGAACACGGTCGGGACGACGAGCGTCCCCGCCCCGGCGACCGCGACGCCGACGTTGACGCGCCCGTAGCGCTCGAAGTGCCCGTCGACGTAGGCGGCGTTGAGGCCCGGGTGCGCGCGCAGCGCGAGCGCGCACGCCTTGATCACCAGATCGTTGACCGACGGCAGGGGCTCAGCCTGGCCGCGCAGCTGTTCGCGCAGGTCAAACGCCGCCTCGGCGTCCACCTCGATGGTGACCTGGAACTCGGGGATCGTCGCCTTCGCGCTGGCCATCCGGCGGGCGATCAGCTGCTGCGAGCGGCTGGGATCGATCACCTCGACGGCGCCCTTGGAGCCGAGCTCGGGGGCCGCCGCTGCCGCCGCGTGCGCCGCCCCGCCGTTGCCGGCCGCGACGACGTCGGCCTTGACGATCCGCCCCTCGGGCCCGCTGCCGGCCACGGCGGCGAGGTCGACGCCCAGTTGAGCGGCGGTCCGGCGAGCGACCGGCGAAGCCCGGATGCGACCGCCGGCGGCCGTCGCCACGCCCGCGGGCGCCTGAGCGGAAACGGCTGCGAGCTGGGCCGCCGGCTCGGTCTCGGCCGCCGGCTCGGTCTCGGCCGCCGGCGGGGCGGGCGCCTGCGCGGCGACCACGCGCGCCGGTGCTGCTGCCGCGTCCGCCGCCGAGCCGAGCAGATTGGCGATCACGGCCCCGATCACGAGCGACTCGCCCTCGGCCGCCACGATCTGCAGAAATCCCGAAGCGTCGGCCTCATAGGTCATCGTCGCCTTGTCGGTTTCGATCTCCGCGATCGGCTCACCGAGGCGCACCTCCTCGCCGGAGGACTTCAGCCACTTGATGATCGTCCCCTCCTCCATCGAGTCGGAGAGGCGCGGCATCACAACCTCGCTCACGAGGCGCGCCCCAGGGTCGCTAGAACGGCCGCCTCGATGCGCTGCTCGTTGGGCAGCGCGGCGTTCTCGAGCTCCTTGGCGTAGGGCATCGGAACCTCCGCCATGCCGACGCGCTCGACCGGCGCGTCGAGATCGTCGAAGCAGGCGTACTGGATGCGCGCGGCCAACTCAGCGCTGACGCCGTAGGTCGGCCACCCCTCCTCGATGCAGACGGCGCGGCTGGTCTTGGCGACCGAGGCCGCGACGGTCTCGACATCGAGCGGGCGCAGCGAGCGCAGGTCGACAACCTCGGCGCTGATTCCGTGCGTTTGCCCGAGGCGCTCGGCGACGTGCAGCGCGCGCACCGTGGCGTAGGAGTGGGCGATCAGCGTCACGTCGGTGCCCTCGCGGGCTACGTTGGCCAGGCCGATCGGGGTGACGAAGTCGGGGTCGAGCGGCACCTCGCCGCGCTCTTTGTAGATCGCGAGGTTCTCGATTACGAGCACCGGGTCATCATCGCGGATCGCGGCTTTGAGCAGGCCCTTGGCGTCGGCCGGCGTGGCGGGGGCCACCACCTTCAGTCCCGGAGTCCCGGCGAACCATCCCTCGAAGGACTGCGAATGCTGGGCCGTCAGCTGGTTGCCTGCGCCGTTGGGGGTGCGAATCACCAGCGGGCAGCGAACCTCGCCGCCGAACATCGCGCCGATCTTCGCCGCGTGGTTGATCACCTGGTCCATCGCGACCAGCACAAAGTTGATCGTCATGATCTCGACGATCGGGCGCTCGCCCAGCATCGCCGCGCCAACGCCGGCGCCGACGAAGCCCTCCTCGGAGATCGGCGTGTCGCGCACCCGGTCGGCGCCGAACTCGCCGAGCAGGCCGGCGGTCACCTTGTAGGCCCCGTCGAACAGGCCGACCTCCTCGCCCATCACGAAGACGCGCTCGTCGCGGAGCATCTCCTCACGCATCGCGAGGCGCAGCGCCTCGCGGTAGGTCATCGTCTCGAAGCCGAGGCGATCCGCCGGCGGAAGGCGCGCCGCAGGGGTCTGCGTCGCGCTCACTCGCCCAGACCGCCCGCGAAGACGAGCTCGCGCTCGCCGAACGGCGCACCGGGCAGCATGCGCGCGAACTGCGCCGCACTGCCGGGCGCGTACATCCCGGTCGCGAGCGTGCTGACCGCCGGCGGCGGGCTGGCGATCGAGGCTGCGACAGCCGCGGCGACCTGAGCCTCGGCGGCGCCCATCAGCGCGTCGAGCTCGTCGTCCGCCACTCCCTCCTGCGAGAGCAGCGCGCGCACGCGGAAGATCGGGTCGCGCTGGATGTGCTCGTCGATCTCGCCGCGCGTGCGGTAGGCGAGGCCTGCGTCAGCGACCGAGTGGCCGCGGTAGCGATAGGTCACCAGCTCGAGCACCGCCGCCTGACGCTCTTCGCGGGCGCCGGCGAGCAGCGTCGCGCTCGCCTGCGCGACCGCCAGCAGATCGTCGCCGTCGACGCGCTCCGCCGGCAGGTCGTAGGCGGCGGCGCGCCGGTAGAGGTCGGTGACGGCGGACGCGCGCTCGACGCTCGTGCCCATGCCGTACTCGTTGTTCATCACCAGGAACACGACCGGCAGCCGCCAGACCGCCGCCAGGTTCAGCGACTCGTGCCAGGCGCCCATGTTGATCGCGCCGTCGCCGAGCTCGCACAGCACGGCCTGCGGGCGCCCCTGGCGGACGAGGGCGAGCGCCAGGCCGGTGGCGATCGGCAGCTGGCCGGCGACGATGCCCCAGCCACCGTAGTAGCCGCGCGAAACGTCGAGCAGATGCATCGAGCCGCCGCGGCCGTGGGCGCAGCCGTCGACGCGGCCGAACAGCTCGCCCATCACGGCATCGGCCGGCACGCCGCGGGCGAGCGCGAAACCGTGGCAGCGATACCCGGTCACCAGCAGATCGGCGGCGTCGAGCGCATGCGTCGCACCGACGGTGGCCGCCTCCTGCCCGGAGGAGAGATGGCAGTAGCCGCCGATCCGCGCCGCCTTGTACTGGCGCTCGGCTTCGGTCTCGAAGACCCGGATCAGCAGCATCTGCTCATAGAGGCCGCGCAGCGTGGCAGTCGCGATCGACATCAGCGCTCGCCGTCCTCGAAGTAGTCGGGGTGCTCGCGCCGGATCGCCGGCAGGGCGGAGAGCACCATCCGCAGGTGGTGTCGCAGCGCGGTCTCCGCCGCGTCGGGGTCGCGGTGCGCCAGCGCGTCGAGGACGAGGCGATGCTCGGACACCATCTCCTCGAGGTAGTGCGGCTGGGGCAGGCTGAGGCGGCGCACGCGGTTGAGATGACCCTTGACACGCTGCGCGACCTCCCAGGCGACGGGACGCCCGGCCAGCTCGCACAGCGCGGCGTGGAACTCGTCGTCGAGCAGCGCGAAGCGCTCATAGTCGCCGTGCCCGACGACCTCGGCCTGGCGGCGCACGAGGCCCGCAAGGGCCGAAAGGTCGCCTTCCTGCGCGCGTGTCGCCGCGATGCGCACGGCGGCGCACTCGAGCGATTCGCGAATGAACTGGGCGTCCTCGACCGCAGCCGTGCTGATCTGGGTGACGAAGGTCCCAAGCTGGGGCACGATCTGGACGAAGCGGTCGTCACGCAGGCGAATCAGCGCCTCGCGGATCGGCGTGCGGCTGACGGCGAGGCGCTCGGCCAGCTCGTTCTCCGACAGGCGCTGACCCGGTTCGAGCTCCGTGGCGATGATCGCATCGCGCAGCGCCCGGTAGGCCTGTCGGCTCGCGGGACCCGCCGAGTTGCTGCTGCGCAGACGGTCTATGCGCATGTCGCGCAGATGGTTGATGCGAACCTCGGTCACGCCTGCATACTTACATACCAGTGACTCGGAACGCAACCTCGCTGGACGCTCGGCGCGCAGCGATGCGGCCGCCACGGCGGGCCGGCGGCGCAGCGCCTCAGACGGCGGCGGCAGCGCCCTCGCGCGTGATCGCGAGCTTTCCCCAGCGGGCGCGCTCGGCATACTCGATCAGCTTCGCGAAGTAGTCACGCAAAGGCGGCGCGACGAGCCCGAGTGGCCCGAGCAGCTCGCGCGCCCGCGCGTCGTCGAGCGTGGCGCCGATCCCGAAGTAGGGGACGTAGAGGTCAGCGTCGGCCAGGCGCGAGGCCGGGTCGGCCACGATCCGCGGCGGCTCGCGGCCGAACTGGCGGCAGGCGAGGTCGATCAGGTCGGCATTGGTCGGCGCTGCGGCGCCGGCGACGAGCGCGACGGTGCCGCCGATCGAGGCGTCGGCGAGCAGCGCCATCAGGCCGTCGGCGACGTAGTCGACGGGGACGATGTCGGCGAGGCCGTCGGGGTCGATCGCCACCTCGTCCATCAGCCCACGCGAGAACGCGCGCATCGGCCAGTAGATCACGTTGAACGCCGATGTCCAGCCGCTGCGGCTGTCGCCGACGATGATGCTCGGCCGCGCGATCACAAGCGGCAGATCGCGACCGGCCTCGCCGATCGCCTGCTCGGCCTCGAACTTCGACTGTTCATAGGTGTTGCGAAAGCCCTGGCCCAGATCGAGGTCGGTCTCCCTGAACAGCCCGTGGTAGCGACCGGCGACGTACGCCGTGGAGACATGCAGGTGACGGCGCAGCCTTCCCCGCGCAGCGATCTCGCGGCTCAGTTCGATCATCGCCAGCGCGCCGGCCGTGTTCACCGTGCGGGCCTGCTCGAGCGTGTTGTCGAACGAGATCGAGGCGGCGCAGTGCACGACGGCCGTGACCGTCTCGATCAACTCGTCGCGATCGGCGGCGGCAAGCCCGAGATTGTGCTCCGCCACGTCACCTGCGAGCGCCCTGACCCGCGCAAGCGTCTCGGGCGGCTCGTCATAGAGACGCTCGATGACCGCCGCCAGGCGAGCGTCCGCCGCGGCGGGCGACGGCGCCCGGATCAGGCAGATCACCTCTCCGTCCGGTTGCTCGAGCAGCCGCGCGAGCAGTTCCATCCCGAGAAATCCGGTGGCGCCGGTGAGCAGGACGGTGTCGCTCACGCGACCGCCGCGCCAATCGCGTGGAAGCCCCCGTCGACGTGCAGGATCTCCCCGGTTATCGCGCGCGCGTGGTCGCTCAGCAGAAAGCACACGGCGGCGGCCACAGGAGCCGCGTCGCGCGTGTCCCAGCCGAGCGGGGCGCCTGTGCGCCACATCGACGCGAGCTCGTCGAAGCCCGGGATCCCGCCGGCCGCGAGGGTCTCGATCGGGCCCGCCGAGACGAGGTTCACGCGCACGCCGCGCGGTCCGAGGTCGCGTGCCAGGTAGCGCGACACGCTCTCGAGCGCGGCCTTCGCCACGCCCATCCAGTCATACACCGGCCAGGCGACGCTGGCGTCGAAGTCAAGGCCCACGACGGCGCCGCCGTGATCCCCGGCTTCGAGCAGCGGCACGAGCGCTCCGGCCAGCGCCTTGAGCGAGAAGGCGCTGGTCTCGAATGCCGTGATCGCGCTGCTCGCCGGGGTGTCCATGAAGCCGCCGCCCAGCGCGTCGGGGGGCGCGAAGGCGATCGCGTGCAGCACCCCGTCAAGCTCGCCCCAGCGCGCGTCGAGCGCCGCCGCCACGGCAGCGAGGTCGTCGGGCTTGTTCACGTCCAGCTCGAGCACGTCGGGGGGCTCCGGGAGGTGCTTGGCGGCGCGCGCGGTCAGGCCCATGCCGCGGCCGAAGCCGGTGAGGACGATCTGCGCCCCACTCTCCTGCGCCTGGCGGGCCACCTCGAAGGCGATCGACCCCCGCGTCAGCACGCCCGTGATCAGCAGGCGCTTGCCGCTCAGCATGCTCACAGCGGAATGTTCCCCGCCGGCCAGCGCCGCAGTGACGCGGAGTCGAGCGCTCCCAGCGCGGCCGCCACGCGTGCGCGCGTCTCGCTCGGAGCGATCACCTCATCGACGTGCCCGTCGGCCGTGGCCGCGCCGGGGTAGAGGTGCTCCGCCGCATAGTGGGAGGCCAGGGCGTCGCGTTCGGCGAGCGGATCGGCCGCCGCCTCGATCTCGCGGCGGTTGATGATCTCGACCGCCTGCGAGGCGCCCATCACGCCCAGCTGCGCCGTGGGCCAGGCGAAGACGAAGTCGGCGCCGAGGTCCTTGCTGTTCATTGCGATGAAGGCGCCGCCGAAGGCCTTGCGCAGGATCACCGTCACGCGCGGCACGGTGCACTCCGCGAAGGCGTAGACGAGCTTGGCCCCCTGGCGGATCACGCCGAGCTTCTCCTGCTTGGTGCCGGGCAGGAAGCCAGGCGTGTCGACCAGGACGAGCAGCGGGATGTTGAAGAGGTTGCACGTCCGCACGAAGCGAGCAGCCTTCTGGGAGGCGTCGACATCGAGCACGCCGCCGAGGTAGTGCGGCTGGTTGGCGACGATCCCGATTGATCGCCCATCCAGGCGACCGAACGCGCAAACGACGTTGCGCGCCCAGCGGGGCGAGACCTCGAGCATCCGGCCGCCGTCCAGCAGCGCCCGCGCGACCTCGCGCACGTCGTAGACCTTGCGGTCCTCGCGCGGCACCGGACTGTCGGGAAGGTAGCCGGGCGGGTCGATCGTCGGCCAGCGCAGCGGACGCTCCTCGCAGTTCTGAGGCAGGTAATCGAGCAGGTCGCGGGCGAGCAGCGCGGCATCAACGTCGGTCGGCGCAACGAGCTGGCAGACGCCGTTTCGCTCGTGGATGCGGGGCCCGCCCAGCCCCGCCTGGTCGACGTCCTCGCCGGTGACCTTGGCGACCACGCCCGGCCCGGTCAGGAACATGCTGGCGCTCTCGGTCATGATCACGAAGTCGGTCAGCGCCGGGGCGTAGGAGCCGCCGCCCGCGGAGGGGCCGCAGATCACCGAGATCTGCGGCACATACCCCGACAGCGCAACGTGCTTGCGGAAGATCCTGGCGTACCCGCTGAGCGCCGCGAGGCCCTCCTGCATACGGGCCCCGGCCGACTCGACGAAGCCGATCACCGGAACGCGAGAGCGCTCGGCGAGCTCCAGCACGGCGACGACGGTGTCGGCGTGGGCCTCGCCGAGCGAGCCGCCGGCGAACGACGCGTCCTGAGCGAACACGGCGACGACGCGCCCGTCGACGCGGCCGCTGGCGCCCAGCACACCGTCGCCGGGCCGCGCTTTCTCCCCCATACGCCGCGAGAGCACCTCAGTGCGCAGCAAATCGAGCGACCCCGGGTCGCAGAGCACTTCGAGGCGCTCCATCGGTGTCAGCCGCTCTTCTGGTCGTGGGACGAGTGCAAGCGTCATGTTGCCTCCAGGCACAGCACGGCGTTGTGGCCGCCGAAGCCGAATGAGTTGGAGATCGCGATCGGCCGCCGCCCATCGCCTAGGTCGAGCGGTCGCGCGCGGTCGGGTACGTAGTCGAGGTCGAGCTCGGGATCGCGCTCGGCCCAGCCGAGCGTAGGCGGAATCAGCTTCGCGCGCAACGCGAGGATTGTCGCGATCGCCTCGACGGCGCCGCCGGCGCCGAGCAGATGGCCGATTGCGGACTTGGTCGAGGAGACCGGGATCGCGTACGCATGCTCGCCCAGGGCACTCTTCA
>JBEKSK010000120.1:0-7919 GCA_049517155.1 Solirubrobacteraceae bacterium | reverse complement strand
CCACCTCGCCGTGCAGGACGGCGCGGATACGCCGCGGCACGGGCTCGACGTGGTTGACCGCGACGATAGTTTGCGGGTAGTCCCTCACGCCCACCACCGGTGCCGGCGGTCAGGCCGGCGGTTGCCCGTCGGCATTGTGAGCGGAGAGGTTCGCGAGCGCTCCGTCGATCAGTCGCCGCAGCCCGACGGGCTCCGGGAGAGCGATCCGCACCGGCGTCTCGGGGTTCGGGGATCCGGCCTGAAAGCCAGGCCGCGGCTTGACGAACATCGTTAGCACGATCTGGTCGGCGTTCATGTGGAGGTCGGGCGCGAGCACGCGCCCGTCCGCCCGCTGGCCGCTCGCGAACGTCTGCTCGCTGACCAGCACCCGCAGAACGCTGTCGCCGGGATCAGGCTCGCATGAGGGGTCCAGACGCCAGGAAGATGCGCGGATACCGTCCCGCGCGGCTCGCAGCGGTCGTGCCGCACTGGACACGTCATACGCCCAGGTGTTTCGCCGCGGATTGCGCCGTACGGCGACCGTCAGCAGCTGCGGCGGCTGCCCCCGCCCGAACAGCGCTTCGTCGTCCGTGCGTGCGAGCAGCCTCCAGCCGTCGAGGTTCGCCGGCGGCGCCTCGGGCGCCGGGCGGCGCCGCCACAGCGCTCGCGTGCCTCGCTTTGGCGCCGCACGAGACGCAAGCTGGGCGGCAAGCGCGCCTACCGCCGGGTCCTGCGGATCAAGCGGCGCGGGCGTCCCATCGAGCGCTGAGGGGGGAAACGGCAGACCGGCGCCGTCGCTGACCAGTTCCGGCCGCCGCGGCGCCGGGCGCGGCTCGAGCACGCTGGAGCGCTCCCAGTCCCGTTCGCTGGGCATCTTTGCCTCACGGGCGGGCAGGCGTCCACGACGGTGCGGTGCGGACGGCGACACACCCCCGAGGCTACCGGCGAGAGGGGGTTGGCGCCAACCCCGTCGCCGCGGGCCGGCCGGCCGAGGTGGTCGCGATGATCGCCCGAGCCGACGGCGGCGCCGGCGATGCCAGGCGCAGCAGGTGCAAGTACGCTGCGCGGAAATGGTGACAGGGTCTCGTGGCTGAACTCCGGATAACCCCGGAGCATCCCGAGAGTGCGATCGCCGTCGCGCTGCTGGACCGCTATTACGGTGAGCTCGAGCTGCGGTTCCCCGATGGCTTCGATCTTGGTCGCACGACCGCAGCGCCGCCGGCCGAGTTGATCGCGCCGCATGGGCAGTTCCTGGTCGCTCGCCGCGGCGCCCGAGCCGTCGGCTGCGGCGGCGTCCGTCGCCTCGGTCCGGGCACGGCCGAGATCAAGCGCATGTGGGTCGACCCGGAAGCGCGCGGGTTGGGAGTCGGGCGCAGCCTGCTGTTGGCGCTGGAGCGCGGCGCCGTCGAACTGGGATGCCACGCTGTCCGGCTCGACACCGCGGCGTCGCTGACCGAGGCGCTCGCGCTCTACAAGTCCGCCGGCTACGCCGAGATCCCAGCCTACAACGACAATTCCTACGCCGCGCACTGGCTCGAGAAGCGCGTTGGCTGAGCCGCTCCGCACGGCGAGGCAGGTCGAGCGCGTTCGGCTCTTCTGTGTCTGTAAACACGCGCTGCACCCGTGTCACCCTCAACAACGTTCGGTGTGCTTCGGGCGGTTGATCGATGAATGGGTTGCCTGTGGTGCTCGGCGGGCTTTCGGGGGTGCGACCTCCTAGCGGCCGACCGCCCGCTTCGAGGACGATGGCTCGGGCGGATCGCGCATCACGGTCAACCGGCAGGATGATGTCGGCACGCGCGGGGCGATTCGAGCGACGGCGGAGAGCCGCGTCGAGGGCGGCCGCGTCTAGCGGATCTGCTGTCGTCTGTGGCGAGGTGGACCGCCGGCGCGCCGGCAGGGCCCGGTAGTCTCCGCAGGACAGCCGGCAAACGCGCCCGGACGAAGAACCTGCGCGGGGTCCCGCCGGGCCACACAGGTCGCGCGGTTGCGGGGCCGGCACACCGCATCCGCCTCGCGCGGAGAACCGCGGCGTGAGGCCGGCATTTCCGGAGTTGGCTAAGCCGCGAGGAGCGATGAGCGAGAAGTCGACCGCAGCATCTGATGAGGCGCCGATCGCGAACCTGAGCCGCCGCGGTGTGCTGATAATCATCGGCGCGCTGATGCTGGGCATGTTCCTGGCTGCACTCGATCAGACAATCGTTTCGACGGCGCTGCCAACGATCGTCGCGGATCTTCACGGCGCGTCGCACCTCGCGTGGATCGTCGTCGCCTACCTCCTCGCCGCGACCGTTTCAACGCCGCTGTGGGGCAAGCTCGGCGACCAGTACGGGCGCAAGGTGTTCTTCCAAGCGTCGATCGTCATCTTCCTCTGCGGCTCGGCGCTCTCGGGCCTCAGCCACACGATGACCGAGCTGATCGCCTTCCGCGCGGTTCAGGGGCTCGGTGGCGGCGGGCTCATGGTGGGTGCGCAGGCGATCGTCGGCGACATCGTCTCGCCGCGCGAGCGCGGCCGCTACCAGGGACTCTTCGGGGCCGTGTTCGGGATCGCGAGCATCATCGGCCCGCTGCTCGGCGGCGTGTTCGTCGACCAACTCTCCTGGCACTGGATCTTCTACATCAACATTCCGATCGGCGCAGTCGCTCTGGCCGTCATCGCGTTCCAGGTTCCGGGTCGCCTCGGCCACGTTCACCACGTGATCGATTACCGCGGAACCGCGTTGCTGGTGCTCTCCGCGAGCCTTCTGGTGCTGTTCACGAGTCTGGGCGGCACGACCTACGCGTGGGGTTCTCCGCTGATGCTCGCCTTCGTGGTTACCGGCGCGGTGGCGCTCGTGGCTTTCGTTCTCGTGGAACGCCGCGCGGTCGAGCCGGTGCTGCCGCTTCACCTGTTCTCCAATCGCGGGTTCTCGGTCACCAGCGTCGTCGGCTTCATCGTCGGTTTCGCGATGTTCGGAGCAATCACATACCTGCCCGTGTTCTTTCAGATCGTGCACGGCGAGTCACCGACGGTTTCCGGTCTGCAACTGTTGCCGCTCCTCGTCGGCCTGATCATCTTCTCCACCGGATCCGGGCTCGTGATCAGCCGGACCGGACGCTACCGGCCGTTTCCGATCGCCGGGACCGCGCTGATCACGATCGGAATCCTGCTGTTGTCGCAGGTTGGCGTCGGCACGAGCCTGGTCGTCGCCGCCCTCTTCATGTTCGTGCTCGGCGTCGGGCTCGGCTGCGTGATGCAGGTGCTCGTGCTGATCGTCCAGAACGCGGTGCCCTACGGCGAGCTGGGTGTCGCCACCTCGGGGGCCACCTTCTTCCGCTCGATCGGCGGATCCTTCGGGACGGCGATCTTCGGCGCCATCTTCTCCAACGTGCTCGTCGGCAACCTCGCGAAGCATCTCGGCAAAGCGCGGCTGCCGGGCGGGCTGGCCAGTTCCAGCGTCACGCCGGCGATCCTCGACAAGCTTCCGCACGCGGTGCATCACGCCGTTTCCGCCGCCTACGCGGAGTCGATCCAGACCGTGTTCATCATCGCGGCGCCGATCGGCGCGGTTGCATTCCTCGCGTCGTGGCTCATTCCCCAGGTGGAGCTGCGTCGAGCGGTCGACACCACACAAGCCGCGGCGACCGCCGAACCGGCCTAGCGGGCTGGGCGCGCGCAGGCCTCGTCGGCGAGCGCGCGGGCGCGGTGACCTGGCGTCGCTCGCCGGAGGCGATAATCCAAGCTTGATGCGCTCAGCCTCCATCGGCTCAAGCCGCAGGCGCCTGCTCACGCTCGCCGCGACCGCGGCGCTCGGCGCCCTGCTGGCCGGCTGCACCACACACGCGGTGGCGCCGATTTCCGCCGCCGCGATCGCGCCGGAGCGCGAGGGCCCGCACAAGTTCAAGGAGTACACCGTCTACTGGGCCGGCATGGAGGTCGACGGCGCTCGCCTGACGGATGCCGACAGCCCCGCCTTCTTCGACACCCTCTACGCGCCGGTCGGCTTCACCCTCTACTACGGCAACTGCGAAGGACGCGGGACGCTGCGCGACGGCGGCTGCACCCTGCCGCTGAGGATCACGACCAGTATCTACACCGCACACTCGGACGCCTCCTACGGCGCGCAACGCTGGACCGAGATCCATGGTGTGCCCGCCGTGGTCTACGACGGCGGCGACGCGATCGAGATCTACACCGACCACCAGGACGTCGACATCGTGGCCGACTCGCCGGCCCGCGCAGCGTCCGCTGCCGCGGCCCTTGAGCCATTCAACCGCGTCCCCTCGCCGGGCTGGCCGGCCTTCCCGCAGCCCGTCTACACGCCAGACCCGCCCCAGGTTCAACTGAATGGCGACACGGGCCCGACCGGCGTCACCGGCGCAACGACCGGTATCTCCCCGCCGTCGCAGCTCGAGCCCGCGCCCTAGCTTCCAGCTCGCCACGGCTGCTCAGGCGGTGGAAACGTAGACTGACGGGGGGAGCGGGGAACGCGTCGCGGGCAGTGCCCGGCCCGCGTGATCTCTGCCGCCGATCGCTATGAGCGCTGAGTCTCAACTAATCGATGCCGTCGACTCCCTCGGCGTGGTGGCGGACGCCGTTGCACGCGCCGGCGACGCGCTGGACCTGGCGGCACGCCACCTCGATCCCTCGCTCGTCGACGTACTGCGAATTCTCGGTTTCGACAAGGAGTACACCTCGGCGCAGGGCTCCTATCTCTACGACGCCGAGGGCCGCGCGTACCTCGACTTTCATACCGGGGAGGGCTTCGCGAGCTTGGGTCACAACCATCCCGACGTGCGTGACGTCCTGCGGGCGGCGCTCGGCGCGAACCTCGTTGACGGCGTGCAGCTGCACTATTCGGCCCTGGCCGGCCTGCTCGCCCAGGAACTCACTCGCCATATGCCGCCAGGGCTCGACTCCGTTTTCTTCACCAGCACCGGCGCCGAGGCGGTGGACTCGGCGATGAAGTTCGCGCGTGCAGCGACGCGTCGGCCGCGACTGATCTCATGCGACGACAGCTTCCACGGGGTCACACTCGGGCCGCTCTCGCTGGTCGGTGACGACTTCTTCAAGGAGGGTTTCGGACCGCTGCTGCCGGGATGCGATCGCGTCCCGTTCGGCGACCTCGCTCGCCTAGAGGAAGAGCTGGCGGCGAAGGACGTCGCCGCGTTCATCGTGGAGCCGATCCAGGGCCGCATGGTCACGCTCGCGCCAGAGGGGTACCTGGAAGCTGCGGCGGCGCTGTGCCGGCGCTACGGCACGCTGCTGGTGATCGACGAGATCCAGACCGGGCTCGGTCGCACCGGCAGCTGGTTTGCCCTCGACGGCCTGGGGTTGGCGCCGGACTTCGTGCTCGTCGGCAAGGCGCTGAGCGGCGGCTACATGCCGGTTGCCGCGATGGTCACGAGCCGTGAGATCTACAGCCGGGCCGTGGGCACGCTCGAGCGCTGCTACGTGCACCAGTCGACCTTCGGGCGCAACCGCCTGTCGATGGCGGCCGGTCTGGCCACGCTGCGCATCATCGAGCGCGATGGTCTCATCGACCATGCGTACCGCATCGGTGACGTGCTGCGGGACGGGCTCGCCGAGCTTGGCCGCCGCCACGAGATGATCAAGGAGGTGCGCGGGCGCGGGCTGATGATCGGGATCGAGCTGTGCGCGCCGAACTCCCGCATCGCGCGGCTGAACTGGCGCTTGATTCACCTGGCGAGCGAGGGACTGTTCCCGCAGCTGGTGGTGATCCCGCTGCACCGCGACCACGGTGTGATCACTATGGCGGCCGGAAAGAACGATGTGATCAAGCTCCTACCGCCGCTGACGCTCTCGGAGCCCGAGGCGCACACCTTCCTCGCCGCGCTGGACGCCGTGCTCGCCGATTGCGCCGGCAGCACCGGCAAGAATTGGGGCGTCGTGCGCGATATCGCGACCGCGACTCTAGGCCGTCGCGCCGCACACAGATCTGGATGACCGGCGCGGCGCAGGCCCGTGCTGCGCCCGTCGACAGCCTGCGCGGCGCCGTCTGCCTCGTCACGGGCGCGAGCGGCTTTATCGGTGGGCACCTCACGCGGAGATTGGTGGCGGAGGGCGCTTCGGTGCGCTGCTTCGTGCGCGCGAGCAGCGACACATCGTTGCTTGAGAGACTCGAGGTCGAAATCGCGTACGGCGACCTCACGGCGCCGGATTCGCTCGCACGCGCCGCTAGCGGCTGCCGCTACGCGTTCCACTGCGGCGCGCGCGTATCGGACTGGGGCACCGTGGGGGAGATCGCGCGCGTCAACGTGCAGGGGACGCGGAACGTGCTCGAAGCGTGCGCCGGCGCATCGGTTCAGCGCGTCATCCACCTCAGCACGACCGACGTCTACGGCTACCCGGGCGGCGCCGCGATCGACGAGGACTATGCCGCGGTCCGTTTTCGCAACTGGTACGCGCAGACCAAGCTGGCCGCCGAAGCCGAGGTCCGCGGCGTGGCGACGGCGCACGCGCTGGACGCCGTGATCCTTCGCCCGGCAACCGTCTACGGGCCCGGATCCGCTGATGTCGTCGGCGAGATCGCGCGCGCGATGCGCGCCGGACACATGCTGCTCGTCGGCGGCGGCCGCGCGGTCGCGGGCCTTTGCTATGTGGAGAACCTCGTTGATGCCGTGGTTCTTGCAAGCCAGCACACGGCTGCTGCGGGTAACGCCTTCAACGTCTGCGACGGGCTCAAGGTCAGCTGGAAGCAGTTCACCGATGACCTGGCAGCGGGCCTCGGCTGCGCACCGGCGCGCTGGAGCATGCCCTACCGCCTGGCGAACGCGGTCGGTTTCTCGCTTGAGCACGGCTACCGGCTCCTGCGGCGGGCGACAGGGCTGACCATGGCTCCGCTGCTCTCGCGTCAGGCCGTGCAGGTGCTCGGCATCGACCAGGATTTCAGCAATCGCAAGGCCCGGGAGATGCTTGGCTGGGAACCTCGCGTCGACTACGCGACAGGGGTCGAGGCGACCCTCGACTGGCTGCGGACCGAGTACCTTGCGCGCCGGGACCGACCGGCTGGAGGCTTCGCGGGCGGGTGAGCAGCATCCGGCGAAGCGCCCAAACCCAGCTGCGAGAATGTCAGCAATGAGCTCGCTCGACGTAATCGCGGCGGGATCGGCGCCTGCGGACCCGCCAGTGGGCGGCGCGCTCGAGCATCTGGAGCTCGACGTAACAGGCATGACCTGCGGCTCGTGTTCGGCCCGGGTGCAGCGTGCGCTGAATACACAGGCGGGCGTGTCCGGGGCGGTCGTCAACTACGCGACCGGGCGTGCGTCGGTTGAGGTCGAGCCGGGGGCCGTCGACACGGGGCGTCTGCTGGCGGCCGTGCGGGCGGCGGGATACGGAGCATCACTGGCGAGCCCTAGCGGCGGGAAGCAGGCTGGTGTGCTCGATCGGGCCGAGGCGGGCGAGCGGCGCGAACAGCGGCGTTTGCTGTGGCGGATCGCGGCCGCGGTGCCTTTGGCCGCGGCGATCACGGCGCTGACATACCTCCGCGGGCATGACCCGACCGCGCGCTGGGTTGTCGCTGCGATGGCTGTGCCGGTCCAGTTCTGGTGCGGCCTTCCGTTTCTGCGTTCGGCGTGGGTCAGGGCGCGCGCCCGGTCGACGAACATGGACACGCTGATCGCGTTGAGCACGCTCGCGAGCTTCGTCTATTCGACGGTGCTGCTGCTGACGAGCGAGACCGCCTCAAGCCACGGCGTTGCGGTCGACCGCTTCAGCATGGTGCTCGACTACGACATGGGCGCGATCATCATCGCGGTGCTGTTGATCGCGCGATGGTGCGAGGCCAAGGCCCGTAGCAGCGCCGGACGGGCGATTCGCGAGCTGGCGCGGCTCGGTGCGACGCAGGCGCGGCTCGTCGATCCCGATGACCCCGGCGGCCGTGAGCGCCTCGTCGCGGTTGAGGATGTGCGTCGCGGTGACGTCTTTCTCGTGCGGCCTG
>JBEKSK010000119.1:0-7922 GCA_049517155.1 Solirubrobacteraceae bacterium | reverse complement strand
CGAGAATCGCCACCAGGGCGAGCACCCGGATCGAGATTCCGGCGGTCGCCACGATCGCCGCGAGCGCGAAGGCGATCACGAGCGTCGTGCCGATGTCGGGCTGGGAGCCGACGAGCAGGCACGCCGCGGCGCCGACCAGCGCGACGCGTTTGAGTGCGGTGGAGCGGCTGCGCGTCCCGGGCCGTCCTCGCGCGAGCACGTGCGCCGCGTACAGCACCAGCGCGAGCTTCATCAGCTCCGACGGCTCGAACTCCAGCGGGCCGGCGCCGATCCAGCGCTGGGCGCCGAGCGTCGAGTGGCCGATGCCCGGCAGGCGCACCGCGATCAGCAGCGCGAAGGCGAGGCCGAGCAGCGGCCCCGTCAGCTTGCGCACGCGATCGAGCCCGACCCGCGAGGCGTGGCGCAGCACGACCAGGCCGACCGCGCCGTAGAGGACGAAGCGAACGAGCGAGCCCATCCCTCCCGCCGTCCCGCCGTCGATCGCCGAAGGCGAGGAGGCGCTGTAGACCATCACCGCGCCGCCCGCGAGCAGGCACAGCGTCGCCGTCAGCAGCAGGCTGTATTCGATCGGCAGCCGCCGGCGCACCGCCGGGCGGGCAATCGACTCGGCGGCACGGCGAACGCGCCCAGGCTCGGCGGCGAGGGAAGCCATCGTTGCACCTTCAACACGGCCGCCCGAATGCCTGCCCGGGCCGGCCGCTCAGCCGAGTACGAGGCGCTTGAACTCCTCGCCGCGCGCCTCGTAGTCGCGAAACTGATCGAAGCTCGTGGCGGCCGGGCTGAGCAGCACGACGTCGCGCTCGCGGGCCGCTGCGCGGGCTGCCGCCAGCGCTCGTTCCAGCGTGCCGCAGGCGATCACGGCGATCCCCGCGGCCGCGGCCGAGGGCGCAAGCGCCGCTTCGATCTCCGCCGTGGTCTCGCCGATCAGGTAGACGGCACGCGCGCGCAGCGCCAGCTCGTCTCCAAGCAGGGCGAAATCCTCGCCCTTGCCGCGGCCGCCGAGGATCACGTGCACGCTGCCGGGCTCGAACGACCGCAGCGCAACCAGGGTGCTCGCCACGTTCGTGCCCTTGGAATCGTTGACGAAGAGCACGCCGTCCAGCGTGGCGACCTCTTCGAGCCGGTGTGGCACGCCGGCGAAGCTCTCGAGCGCCGCGGCGACAGCGGCCGGGCGCACACCGCAGGCGAGGGCGGCCGCGCAGGCGGCCATCGCGTTCTGGGCGTTGTGCGCCCCGCGCAGCCGGATCGAGGCGTGCGCCGCGAGGCGCTCGCCGCGCCACCACAGCCACTCCCCGTCGCTTCGCAGGTCGGCGCCGGCGGCGGTGCCGAACGTCAGCCGGGCCGCACGCCCCGGTACCGGCGCGCCCACGCCGGCGGCCGGCAGCACGGCGAAATCGCCCGGACCCTGGTTGGCGAACAGACGCAGCTTCGCCGCCAGGTAGGCCGCCATGTCGCCGTGGCGGTCGAGATGGTCGGGGGCGACGTTCAGCAGAACCGCGGCGCGCGGAGCGAACAGGGTGGTGTCCTCGAGCTGGAACGAGGACGCCTCGCAGACGACCGTGACGGCGGCGTCCAGCGGCGCCTCACCGTGCGGCGGCGGGGTCGCGAGGCGGCTCAGCGCGCGACCGACGTTGCCGGCCACGACCACGCCCGCGCCCGCCTGGCGGTACATCTCGCCGATCAGCTCCACGGTCGTGGTCTTGCCGTTGGTGGCGGTGACGGCTACAAACTCGTTCGGGAGCAGCCGCCAGGCCAGCTCGAGCTCGCCGATCACGGGGATCCCGCGCTCGCGTGCGGCGACGATCGGGGGCGCGCCGGCGGGCACGCCCGGGCTTTTGACCACGCACCGCACGCGGGCCAGCGCGTGCTCCCAGCCGGCGGTCAGCTCGATCCCGGCGCCCACCAGCTCGGCGGGCGCGGCGCCGCCGTGGTCGGTGCCGATCACCTGCTCCCCGCGCGAGGCCAGTGCGAGTGCGGCGGCGGTCCCGGAGCGAGCGAGCCCGACCACCAGGTAGGGCC
Organism: Solirubrobacteraceae bacterium; assembly: GCA_049517155.1. Taxonomy (GTDB): domain Bacteria; phylum Actinomycetota; class Thermoleophilia; order Solirubrobacterales; family Solirubrobacteraceae; genus Palsa-513. The sequence continues at coordinate 5,903 of JBEKSK010000119.1, read as the reverse complement.
CGGCGGGCAACGGCGGGCGGCTCACCTGATCGTGTGCTGGAAGATCGTGAATCCGATCGCCGCGCCGAGCGCCGTGACGATCCAGAAGCGCAGGATGATCTTCGTCTCAGACCACGCCTTCAGCTCGAAGTGGTGGTGAATCGGCGCCATCAGGAAGACGCGCTTGCGGAACGTCTGGAAGGCGACGATCTGGATCAGCACCGAGAGCGCCTCGATCACGAAGATCCCGCCGATCAGGATCAGCAGCGTCTCCGTCTGCGTCATCACCGCGAGCCCGGCGACGGCGCCGCCGATCCCCAGCGACCCGGTGTCGCCCATGAAGATCGTCGCCGGAAAGGCGTTGAACCAGAGAAAGCCCACGCACGCTCCGACCAGGCAGGAAGCCAGCAGCGCGAGCTGGTATTGGCCGCTCAGTACGGTGATGGCGACGTAGGCCATCAGCACGATCGCCGCGCAGCCGGCAGCCAGCCCGTCGAGGCCGTCGGTCAGGTTCACGCCGCTCGTCGTGCCGGCGACCACGAGGTAGATCAGGAAGGGGTAGAAGGCCCCCACGTCGACGTTGTAGTCGACGAAGCGCAGGCGCAGATCGGGCGGTAGCTGTGCCTTGCGGGCGAGCAGCCACAGGCCGAGCGAGATCACGGCCAGCACGATCAGTTTGGTGCGGGCGCGCAGACCCAGCGAGCGCCGTTTGACGATCTTCATGTAGTCGTCGACGAAGCCGAGCAGGGCACATGCGATCGCCGCGCCGAACACACCAATCGCATGCCAGTCCTTCCAGTTGGAAAGAATCGCGAATGGCGCGGCGATCGCGATGAACATGATCACGCCCCCCATCGTCGGCGTGCCGGCCTTGCCGAGATGCCCCTGTGGGCCGTCGTCGCGCACGTGCTGGCCGAACTCGCGCCGGCGCAGGAACTCAATGAACTTCGGCGAGAGGAAGATGCAGATCAGTAGCGCCGCCGTGCCGCCGATCAGGACCTGCGCCTCGAGCGCTCCGTGCGCCATCAGTCCCCCGCAAGCGCCTGCGCGACGCGCTCGAGCGCAACCGCGCGCGAGCCCTTGACCAGCACCGTGTCGCCGGGGGCGAGGCGGCTGCGCAGGAGCGCGGCGGCGCCCGGCGCATCCAGCGCGTGCACGTGCTCGCCGCCGGCGAAGCTCTCACCGGCCCAGGCCGCACGCTCGCCGACGGTGACCAGCAGCGCGACGCCGGCCTCGCGCGCCTGCTCGCCGAGATCGAGGTGGTAGCGGCGCTCGTCGCGCTCCCCCAGCTCGAGCATGTCGCCGAGCACCGCCACGCGCCGGCCGGCGGCGGTCCTCGCAAGCTCGTCCAGCGCGGCGCGCATCGACATCGGGTTGGCGTTGTAGCAGTCGTTGATGACGACCACTCCATCCGCCAGGGCGAGCCGCTCGCCGCGCAGGGCGGAGAATTCGACCGCGAGCGCGCCGTCCGGGACGGCGACGCCCAGCGCCCCTGCGGCGGCGAGCGCCGCACACAGGTCGATCAGCAGATGCGGCGAGCGAAAGTTGGGCTCGAGTCTCAAGCGCCGCTCGCGCAGCGCGACGAGCACGCCGTCGTCCCCGGCTTCGAGCACCGCCACCTCGCCGCCCTCGCCGAAGCGCACGACGTCGAGATCCTCCCGCAGGAACGGATCGAGCAGCGGCTCACGCGCCGGCACGACGGCGCTCGCCCCGGGGCGCAGGCCCGCGATCAGCTCGCCCTTGGCCGCCGCGATCGCCTCGATCGACCCGAGCAGCTCGAGGTGGGCGGGCCCGACGTTGACGACGACGCCGACGTCGGGCTCGCAGATCGCGGTGAGCTCCGCGATCTGGCCGGCGCCGCGCATCGCCAGCTCGAGCACCAGCGCCTGCGTGCCGGCCCCGGCGCCGAGAATCGCGAGCGGCAGCCCGACCTCGGTGTTGTGGTTGCGCGGACTCGCGACGGTCGCGAGCGCGGGCGCCAGCAGCGCCGTGAGGATGTCCTTCGTCGATGTCTTGCCGCTCGATCCGGTGATCGCTACGACCTTCGCACCGAGCTCGCGCCGCCACGCCCTTGCGAGGCGCCCAAGCGCGCTCAGCGGATCGCCGCAGGCAAGCAGCACCGCGGCGCCCGGCTCCCCCAAACGCTCGAGGTGGGAGCTTTCAGCGAGCACGCCCCACGCCCCGGCGGCGAGCGCGTCCGCGGCGAAGCGCCCGCCGTCGGTATGCGCGCCGGGCAGGGCGACGAACAGGTCGCCGGCCCCGGCGATGCGCGAGTCGACGATCACGCGCGCTGGTCGGCTGCCGCGCGCGGCGGCGCCCCCCACGACCTGCGCACCGGCGGCCGCGGCGACCTGCTCTGCGCTCCAGTCCTTCACGCGAGCGCCTGGAGCTCGCGGCGAGCCACCTGCGCGTCGTCGAAGGGCAGCCGGCGGCCGTCCGCGAACTCCTGACCCTGCTCGTGGCCCTTGCCTGCGATCACGACCACGTCACCGGGCTCCGCGAGGCAGATCGCCAGCGCGATCGCCGCCCGGCGGTCGACGACCGCCTGGGCCCTGGCGCCGACCGGCGGGATGCCCGAGAAGATCTCGTCGATGATTGCTTCGGGATCCTCCGAACGCGGATTGTCGGAGGTCACGATCGTCAGATCCGCCAGCTCGGAGGAGATCCGCCCCATCTGAGGTCGCTTGCCGCGGTCGCGGTCGCCGCCGCAACCGAACACACAGAACAGCCGCCCCTGCGTCAGCGAGCGCGCCGCGCGCAGGACATTCTCGAGCGAGTCGGGCGTGTGCGCGTAATCGATCAGCACACTGAACCGCTGGCCCGTGTCGAGTGCCTGGAAGCGGCCGGGCGCCGGCGCGATGGCCGGCAGCGCCGCCGCGATCCGCTCGAGCGACACGCCCATCGAATGCGCGGTCGCAACCGCGCCAAGCACGTTTGCGATGTTGAAGCGCCCTGGCAGACGACTGGTCAGCTCGAGCTCGCCGTCCGGCGTGGTGGCGACGAAGCGGGCGCCGGCGACGCCGAAGCTCGGCTCGCGCGCACCGTAGGCAGCCGGCGCGGAGAGCGCGAAGGTCACCGCGTCGGGATGCTCCGCCGCGAGCCGGCGGCCGTAGGGGTCGTCGACGTTGATCACGCGCAGCTTCGGATCGCTCGCGAACAGTCGCCGCTTGGCCTCGAAGTAGTCCTCCATCGTGGCGTGGAAGTCGAGGTGGTCCTGGGTCAGGTTGGTGAACAGCGCGGCGGCGAAGTGGGTGCCCTCGACACGCTGCTGGGCGAGCGCGTGCGAGGAGACCTCGATCGCCGCCGCACGGTCACCGCCGTCGAGCATCGCGCGCAGGCTCGCCTGCAGGTCGATTGACTCCGGCGTGGTGTGGATGACCGGGCCCTCGACACCGCCGATCACCGACTTGACCGTCCCGAGCAGCCCGCATTGCTCGCCGCCGGACGCCAGCAGCCCGGCCAGGAGGAACACGCTGGTCGTCTTGCCGTTGGTTCCGGTGACGCCGGCGACGCGCAGCGACGCGCTCGGATCGCCGTGGAAGCGAACCGCGATGTCGGCCATCGCGCCGCGCGCCGAGACAACCTCCAGCTGCGGCGCATCGAGCGCCAGCGGGCGCTCCACGACCAGCGCGACCGCCCCGCGCGCGACCGCGTCGCCCGCGTGATCGTGGCCGTCGCTGTGGCGGCCGGCGACACAGAAGAACAGCGCTCCGGGCGTCACCGACCGGCTGTCATAGGCGAGCGAGGTGATCTCGATCGGCGCCGCACCGGCGCTCAGCTGCGAGAGCAACATGCGCTCGGAGTGTATGACGCGGGAGCCGGGCAACGAGCGCACGGCCGCCCTCGCGGGTGGCTCAGCCGGGCGCGATCTTCAGGTACGGCAGGGCGAAGTCCATGATCTTCTGCCATGCCGGGGCGGCGACCTCGGTGCCGTAGATCTCGCCGGTCTGCGGCGAATCGACCATCACGATCGCCTCGACCTGCGGGTTCTGCGCCGGCGCGAAGCCGACGAACGAGGCGTAGTAGTCGGTGTGCGAGTAGGTCCCGTTGACGACCTTGTTGGCTGTGCCGGTCTTGCCAGCCAGCGTGTATCCGGGGATCTGGATCTCCGATGCGGTCCCGCCCGCGCGGGTCACACCCTCGAGCATGCTGCGCAGCTCGGCGGCGACCTGCGGCGTGAGGATCCGCGTCGCCGCCGGCGGGCGTACCGCCACGCCGCCGACGCTCGAGACGATGTGGGGTGCGCGCAGCAGGCCGCCGTTGGCGATCGCCGCGTATGCCATGGCGACCTGCAGCGGCGTTACGTCGACGCCCTGGCCGATCGGCATGTTGCCGATCGAGGAGCCTGACCACAGCGGCACCGGCAGAACCTTTCCCTGCTCGTCGTCTGGCAGATCGACTCCGGTCGGGGCGCCGAAGCCGTAGCGGCGCATCCAGTAGTACATGCGTTCGTCGCCGAGCAGCTCGCCGATCTTGATCGCCCCGACGTTGCTCGACTCGGCAAGGATCTGGCGCGTCGTGAGAACCTCGGTCGGGTGGGTTTCGGAGTCGGCGATGCAGTAGTTGGCGACCTGGATGCACTGCGGGATCTTGAACGGGGTGTTCGGCGCGATCAGACCGTCCGACAGCGCGCCGCCGATCGCAACGACCTTGAAGGTGGAGCCCGGCTCGTAGTCGAGGCCGACCGCGTAGTTCTCCGACACGCCGACCTGGCTCGCGTCGTTCGCGTTGACCCGCGGCCAGTTGGACATCGCGAGGATCGCTCCGGTCCGGGGGTTCAGCACGATCGCCGTGGCGTGCTGCGCCCGGAAGGCCTGGCCGGTCTGCGAGACGACCGAGTCGGTGTACTGTTGCAGCGCCGCATCGAGTGTGAGCGCCACGGTCTTGCCGGGTACCGCCGTCGGCCCGCTCACCTGGATCGGCTGCCCCTGCCCGTCGGAGACCACGGTCTGGTGACCGGGGATGCCAGTCAGCTGCTTGTTGTACTCGAGCTCGATGCCGGAGAGTCCGTTGCCGTCGGTGCCCACACCGCCGAGGACCTGGGCGGCGAGGGTGTTGTTGGGGTAGACGGTGCGCGGGTCGGGTGTCAGCGCGACGCCGGCTATCGCGAGCTTCTTCACAGCCGCCGCTGTGGCGACCGGCACGTGAAGGGCCAGCCGCGCCCAGTCGGGAGCGACCGGATTGGTGATGTCGGCTTCGAGCGTCGCCACGGGAACGTGCAGCAGGGGCGAGAGCGCGGCCGCGGCGGCGGCGGGATCCTTCACGAGCTTCGGCGTCGCCGTGATGTCGTCGGCGGCCGCGGTCACGGCGAGCAGGTCGCCGTGGCGGTCGACGATCGAGCCGCGCGGCGCGGGTGTCGTCACGGTCGTCACGTGCTCCGCGTTGGCCACGCTCGAGAGCCGCCCCGAACTGAGCGTGGCGAGCTGCAGCGCACGCACTGCGGCGACGGCCAGCAGCAGCCCGAAGATTGCGAGCAGCCAGCCGATCCGGCGCTGACTGATTGCCACTAGTGGTTCCGTCCGTGAGTGGTGTGCCGCGTCCGGCGAGTGGCTTCAGCCGCACGCCGAGGACGCACCCTTTGGGGCACATGCACGGAGCGGGCAAGCCTGGCTGGCTCGCCGCGACCGCCTGCCTCCCGCGATGGCGGAAGGACGACGCCACGGACATCGAGACGTCGCCGGGAAGCTGCGGCAATTGCGGACGGGGCCACTATGCCCCGGGCGTCGCGCCGCCGGCTGTCGTCGTCACGGCGGCGGGCGTTGTCGAGGCGGGCGTGGTGGCGGTCGGTGTCGTCGTCGTGCCGGCGGTCGGTGTCGCGGCGTTCGTGCCGGTCGAGGTCGTGGTGGCGGCGCCGGTGGCGGGCGTCCCCGCGGCGGTGGTTGAGGGCGTGTTCACGGTCGTGGTGCTCGTGCTCACCGCGCCCG
>JBEKSK010000118.1:0-7982 GCA_049517155.1 Solirubrobacteraceae bacterium | reverse complement strand
AACCGGGTGTTGGTCGCCCCAGATCACGTCGTTGCCGGCCCCCCCGTAGATCGTGTCCGATCCCGCGCCGCCGAGCAGCAGGTCGTTGCCGCTGGTGCCGCGCAGGACACCGCCGTTTGGGCCGGCGATGAAGGTGTGCCGTGTGTGCGGCCAGCCCTTGTGGCTGACATTCCCGCTGGCGCTCGCCACCACGATCGTGCCGACGACGAGGGCGAGTGAGATTGCCGCTGCGACAACGCCTCGTCGCCGCCGGCGATCAAATCGCTCAAGCCGGCGCGGCGGGCGCCGGGGGTGCCTGGTGCCGGCAGACATTGGCGCGCAACATACCAGCAAGGCGGGCGGGCGACGGCGGCGGTGCTGCCGCTGCTGAATCTCGAATCCGGCGAGCCTGGCGAGGCGGCGCGGTGTGCTAGAACACGGTCCGGTGACCCGGCTGCGCCCATCCATTACGCGAGCGCCCGGCGCGCAACGTGGCTGACAGCGGCGCGGCAATCGCTGCGGTGCCGATGGCCGCCGGCAAACTCGAGATCAGCCGGATGATCCTTGGTTGCGCGTCGATCGGGGGCCTTTACTCTGCGACTGACGCGCGGACTGCGGCCGGCGCGCTGGCTACCGCGTGGGAAGATGGCGTGCGGACCTTCGACACGGCTCCGCACTACGGGGTCGGCCTGTCGGAGGAGCGGCTCGGCGCGTTCCTCGCCGGCAGGACACGTTCCGAGTTCGTCGTCTCGACGAAGGTCGGCCGTCTGCTCGTGCCGACCGACGAGGACGTCGAGGGAGCGGAGGGCTTTTTTGGGACGCCGCAACGCACCCGCGTACGCGATTACAGCCGCGACGGTGTGAGGCGCTCGATCGAACAGAGCTGCGAGCGCCTCGGTCTCGACCGCGTGGACATCGCGCTGATTCACGACCCGGACGACTACTGGGAGGTCGCAATCGGCGAGGCCTACCCTGCGCTGGACGAACTTCGCCGCGAGGGCGTCGTGACGGCGATCGGCGCTGGAATGAACCAGGCGGCGATGCTCGAGCGCTTCGTGCGCGAGACCGACATCGACTGCGTGCTCGCAGCCGGCTGCTACTCGCTGATCGAGGAGTCGGGCGCTCAGAGCCTGTTCCCCGCGTGCCGGGACGCCGGCGTGGCGGTGCTCGCCGCCGGGGTGTATGAGAGCGGCGTCCTCGCCAACCCGCGTCCCGGCGCCAAGTTCCGCTACGCGGACGCGCCGGCCGAGCTCGTCTCGCGCGTCGAGCGCATCGCCGAGCTGTGCGCCGGCCACGGCGTGGCGCTCGCGGCCGCAGCCCTCCATTACGTGCTCGCACACCCCGACGTGACCGCGGTCGTGATCGGAGCGCGGTCCGCCGAGAACGTGCAACAGAACGTGGACTACCTCAACCAGGCCGTCCCGCAGCAGCTGTTTGACGAGCTGGCTGCCGAGGGGCTCGTCGCCCCGGCTTTCGGAGCCGCACACAGCTGAGCGATCGTCGGTCCTGACGCCGCCCGCTTCGCGGCAGCCCGGCGGAGCACCGGCCGGCCTTCACGCGTTGCGTGCCGCCGAGGCGAAGACGGCGTCGAGCGTCTCCATGATTGAAACCGTTTCGTGCAGTGGCAAGAGCGGGCTTTCGAGCAGGCCGGCCCGCAGGCAGCGTGCGACCTCGTCGGCCTGGTGGCGCAGGCCGTGTCCCTCGTGCGCGATCTCGAAGCGCGTCGGCTCACCGCCGCGGGGAATCAGCGTGAAGGAATTTGGCGCGTAGAAGTCGTCGCCGTCGATCTCGATGCGAGCGTCGGTCCCGACGATCGCCCCGCGCGTGGGGCTCTTCGCGCAAACTGTGGCGTTCAGGATCGCCTGGGCACCCCCGGCGTAGGAGAACAGCATCGAGGTCTGGCCGTCCACGCCGGTGAACGCCGGCTCGCTGATTGCGACTATCCGATCTGGGGTGCCGAGCACCATCGACGCGAACGACACCGTGTAGACGCCGAGATCGAGGAGCGCCCCGCCGCCGAGCTCAGGCGCGAAGAATCGCGTCTGCGCATCGCGCTCGAACCACTGTCCGTGGTCCGCGCTGACGCTGACGATCTCACCGAGGACGCCTTCGGCGAGCAGGCGCCGGACCTCCGCGATGTGAGGCAGGAACCGCGTCCACATCGCCTCCATCAGGAACAGCTTCGCCTCGCCGGCCGCCGCGACGACCTCCCTGGCCTCGCCGGCATTCATCGTGAACGGCTTCTCGACGAGTACCGGCTTGCCGGCGCGCAGAGCGAGCAGCGCATCGTCACGGTGCATCGGGTGCGGCGTCGCGACGTACACGACCTCAACCTCGGGATCCTCGACGAGCGCCTCGTAGCTCGCGTGCCGGTTCGGGATACCGAAGCGATCGGCGAAACGGTCGGCCGAATCCATCCGGCGTGAGCCTACGGCGACGACGCGGCCCGAATCGGTGAGCTCGAGATCGCCCGCAAAGACACCTGCGATCAGCCCGGTGCCGATCAGCCCCCAACGGAGCGGTTCAGTCATCTGGTCCTCGCTTCCTCACTCGCGGTGGAGCGACTTGTTTGTAACTGTATGTCGTCAGTACGTCCCCAAGATCGCTGTCGCGCCGGGCGGCGGGTCGCCGCGATGAGCGAGGAGCCGCCGCCGCGGATGCCCGGGCGCGCAACCGCAGACGCGGGCTTGCAGTCGCACGCGGGGCCCCCAGCGAGCGGGCCCGCAGCGCTAGACTTGCGCGTGCGGATGACGACCTTCGAGAGCATTTGGGCGCGGCGGTCCGGGGTGCGTCTGCCCAGCCGCCGCCCGGCGTGAACGTCGAGCACGCCGCAACGCCCCGCAGCCGGGTCCTGTCACGGTGAGCGAGCGGTTCCTGATCACCGGCGCGTACGGCTGCATCGGTGCCTGGACCGTCCGGAATCTGATCCGCGAGGGCGTAGAGGTCGTCGGCGTCGACTCCGGCAGCGACGATCGCCGCGTCCGCGACCTGCTCGCACCGGACGAGCTGGCCGGCGCCGTGTTCGTGCAGGCCGACATCTCCGATCCCGCGCAGGTGGCCGGCCTGTTTGAGCAGGCGCCGACGCACGTGATCCATCTCGCCGCGCTTCAGGTGCCGGACTGCCGCAGCAATCCTGTGCTGGGCGCGCAGGTCAACGTCGTCGGCACCGTGGCGCTGTTCGTGGCGGCGATCGCCGCCGGCGTGAGCACCCCGATCGTCTACGCGAGCTCGGTTGCGGCGTTCGCCGCCGGCGACGGAGGCGGGCAGGCACCGGCGGACCCGAGCGGTCACCCCGACACTCACTACGGGGTCTTCAAGACCGCGAACGAAGGGGCGGCGCGGGTGTTTGCGGCCGAGAACGGGACGAGCAGCATCGGGCTGCGCCCGCATGTCGTATACGGACCGGGCCGCGACCGCGGGCTCACCTCGGCGCCGACGGCGGCGATGCTCGCGGCCGCCGAAGGTCGCGACTTCACGATTCCGTTCAGCGGTAGCTGCGAGATGCAATACGCACCCGACGTGGCTGCCGCGTTCATCGCCGCGGCCCGCGCGTCGTTCACCGGCGCCACCGTCGTCAACGTGCCCGGCGCAAGCGTGGCGATCGACGAGGTGGTCGCGGAGATCGAGCGCGCCGTGCCCGAGGCCGCGGGCAGCATCGCGGTCACCGGGCCGCCGCTGCCGTTCCCCGCCGAGCTCGACTCGACCGAGTTCGCAACGATCGTCGGGACCGTGGCGGTGACGCCACTGCGCCAGGGCGTCGCCGAGACGATCCGCCACTTCCAGGGCTGAGGATCCGGCACGAGCCGCCTGGGCCCGCGCTGCGTCGCAGCCTCCCGGTTCCTGCCAGCTCGCTAGCGCGTCAGTGCCAGCACGCTCGCGCCCGCGGCAACGACGAGCAGGCCGGCTAGCTGCGCTCGCGTCAGTCGCTCGCGGAAGATCACGAAAGCCGCGAGCGTGGCGAGCGCGGCGTACTGCGAGGTCAGCACCGCGGCGACCGCTAGCCCGTGGCGCGCGCCGAGCGTGTAGCTGACGATGCCAAGGACCTCCGACACCGCGGCCGCCATCACCAGCGGGAACGCGCGACGGGTCAGCACCAGACCGCGGCGAAGCGCGAGCGGCGCCGCGATCACGGCGGTTCCAAGCAGCCGTGGCGGAAGCACGACCCACAGCACCGAGACCTCGGTGCCGACGCGTCCGATGCAATAGAGGCTCACGCCAAAGCAAGCGGCAACCGGCAGCGCGAGCAAGCCCGCACGCAGTCCGCCGCCAGCGGCCTCGCCGCCCCCGGACGGGTCGGGCCGGGCGGCCGAGAGCGCAACCCCGACCCCCACGGCGAGTAGCAGCGCGGCGGTCCCGAGCGCCAGATGCGCGCCGGCGAGCACCGCGATCGCCGCAGCCACAACGCCCTCGCTGGAGGCGATCGCGGACACCACGCCGACCTTGCCGCGGCGCAGCGCCACATACTGGATCCGCAGGCCACCGAGGTTCGCCGCACCGGCGACCGCGAGCAGCGTCACGGTCCGTGGCGTCAGCTGGGACGCGTGTGCGAGGACCGCGACCGGCACCGCCACGAGGAGCAGGCCGAGGGCCATCACCCAGGCGAGCGTCGACGAGGCGCCGATCGCGCGGCTGGCCGCCGCGGCGCACAACCATGAGACGGTGAAGCAGACAGCAGCCCCGAAGCCCCCCGCAATCGCAATCATCGGCCGGCGCGCGGCGGATCCGGTGAGCCCGCTTCGCCACTATCGACGAGGTTGGTCTCGCGCGCCAGCGGTCTGGATGACACAGGCCGCCGGCGGCTGACCGGCTGGCGAAGCCGAGCCACGCAGCTGCGAGGGCGGCTCACCCACACCGAGCACACCGATCGCACCGCAGCGAGCGCAGGTGTAGGCGACCCGGTCGGGCTGGGTCTTCATGATCACAGGGGACTGCCAGCGGTGCGCCGGGGGCGCATCTGCCACGCCAGTCATCCAACGCGGGCCGCGGCGCGGCATTCGCCTGCATTTCCGGCGCTCGCGCGCCGGCCGCTGTGAAACGAGCTCAACTCGCGCCTGCGCTCGGGCGCGTGCCGCCATTGCCGTGGCTGCGGCCAGCGCCGTCGCCACCGTGATGGGTCTGCCCTCTGGCGAGCCGTACCTGTAGCCAGCGCTCACCGTCCGCGAGATGGATCAGGTCGGCCGCGCTGGCCTGCTCGGCGTCGCCGGCGCGCAGCGCGATGTAGATGTCGCGATGGCGCTGTCTCGAGATCTCGACCGCACCGTGCTCGGTGATCGTTCGCCAGAGCCGCGCCCGCATCATGTCACCGGACAGGTTCTGGATAAGCGATGCGAGCGTCGCGTTACCGGCCGCCCAGACAATGATCCGGTGAAACTCGGTGTCGGCATCGATGAAAGCCTGGTTCATCGACGCAACCTCCATCTGGCGCAGGCACGCCTCCAGCGCGACGAAATCCTGTTCCGTCAGCCGCGTGGCTGCCAGCCCGGTCGCGACGGGCTCGAGGATCCTGCGGACCTGATGGACCTCGAGCAGAGTCTTGCCTTCGAGCAGGTCGCCGACGAAGCCCATGCCGGTCAGCAGCACGTCCGCGTCGAGGCTCGTCACGTAGGTCCCGTCGCCGACGCGGGTGTCGAGCACGCCGATCAGCGCGAGCGCGCGAACCGCCTCGCGCAGCGAGTTTCGCGACAGCCCGAGCCTCGCCGCGAGATCCTGTTCCCGCGGCAGCTTGGCCCCGGCAGCGAACTCACCGGAGATGATCAGATCCTTGATCTTCGCGATCGCCTGGTCAGTTACCGGTACGGCCATCCGTCCTCCGTGTTCGCAGGAACACTCATCTTGCACCAAGCGGACGCGCGAGTCGATACACGCGGCTGGCATTCCCCCCGAGCAGTTGCTCGCAGGCTTGCGGAGCGGCAGCGCAGAGCGCCTGAGCGGTCATCGCCCAGACGCGGTCGAACTCTCCGTTCAGCAGCGCGACCGGCCAGTCGCTGCCGCACATCAGCCGCTGCGTGCCGAAGCAGTCGACGGCGACCTCGACGGACGGGCGCAGATCCTCGGCGCTCCAGTCAGCCCAGTCGAGCGCCGTGTTGAGCCCGGAGACCTTCGCGAGCACGTTCGGGTACTCCGCCACGGCGCGCAGATCGGTCTCCCAGGCGGACATCTCAGCCGATCCGACCGGCGGCTTGCCGAGATGATCGATCACGATCACGAGGCGAGGGAAGCGTGCGGCCAAAATCAAGACGTCGTCAAAGTGGCGCGGGAAGACGACGGGAACCTCGAAGATCAACTCACGCTCTTCGAGCATCGCGATGCACTCCAACACCGGCGGTCGCAGCAGCCAATGGTCGGGCGCGTTGTGGCTCAAATGACGGACCGCGCGAAACTTGGGCCGGCGTTGCAGCTGATCAACGCGCTGTGCCGCGCGTGCGGGGTCGTCGAGTGCGACCCAGGCCGTCACCGCGCCGACCCAGTCGTGCTCCTCGGCGACCTCGAACAGGTAGTCGGTGTCGGAGTCAAGACATGCGCCCTGGACGAGGATCGCGGCCTCGATGCCCGCTCGAGCAAGCAGCGGCACGATGTCGCCGGGGCCGAACGGCCGCGCGATTGCTGCGTGCTCCTCGGTCATCCACGGCTGCGGGCTGTGCTGGCGGTCCCACAGGTGGATGTGGCTGTCGACCTTCACGGCGCCGCCCACCGCTAGCCGGCGCCGACGGGCTCTGCGATCGAGTCCGGTTGATCCCAGGCCGCGCCCTGGGGGAACTCGTAGCGGTCCAGCGACGCCGGCAGCATCTCGATGCTGTACCCCGGTGCGCTCGGCGCGAGGTAACGTCCGCCCACGACGACGGCCGGATCGCGGAAGTGCTCGTGCAGATGGTCGACCCACTCGACGACGCGATTCTCGAGCGACCCGCTGACCGCGATGTAGTCGAACATCGCGAGGTGCTGAACGTATTCGCACAGGCCGACTCCGCCGGCATGCGGGCAGACGGGGACGCCGAACTTCGCGGCCAGCAGAATGACCGCGAGCGCCTCGTTGACCCCCCCGACACGGCACGCGTCGAGCTGGCAGACGTCAATGGCCTCGGCCTGGAAGAGCTGCTTGAAGATCACGCGGTTCTGGACGTGCTCACCGGTCGCCACGCGGATCGGAGCGATCTCGCGGCGGATCCGCGCGTGCCCGAGGACGTCATCCGGACTCGTCGGCTCCTCGATCCACCAGGGGTCGTAGCGGCCGAGCACTCCCATCGCGGCGATCGCCTCGTCAACCCCCCAGTACTGGTTGGCGTCCATCATCAACACGCCGCCCGGCCCGAGGGCGCCGCGGATCAGCGCTGCGCGGCGCGCGTCGGCGGTGACATCCTGGCCCACCTTCATCTTCACGTGCGTGAATCCGGCCTCGACCGCTTCGCGCACCAGGCTGACGATCTTGGCGTCTTCATAGCCGAGCCACCCGGCGGAGGTCGTGTAGGCGGGATAACCCGACTCCATGATCTCGGCCAGCCGGGCATCGCGTCCGGGACGCATCGCTCGGAGCATCCCGAGCGCCTCCTCACGTGGCAACGCGTCCTCGATGTAGCGGAAATCGATCGTCGAGATGAGCTGCTCGGGCTCCAGGTCGGCGAGCAGCGCAAACAGCGGCTTGCCCTCGCTCTTGGCCCACAGGTCCCATACGGCGTTCACCACCGCACCCGTCGCGAGGTGGATCACCCCCTTCTCGGGCCCCAGCCAGCGAAGCTGGTCTTCCGATGTCAGGCTCCGCCAGAACTGGCTCATCTCGGTCGTGATGTCTTCGAGCGCGCGCCCGACCACCAGGTGCTCGAGTGCGCGCACCGCAGCCACGACGATCTCGGTGCCGCGACCGTTCGTGAATGTCAGGCCGCAACCCTGCAGGCGCTCAGGCGAGTCGGTACCCAGCACGACGTACGCGCAGGAGTAGTCCGGGCTCTGATGCATCGCGTCGGAGCCGTCGAGCGAGAGCGAGGTCGGAAAGCGGATGTCTCGCACTT
>JBEKSK010000117.1:0-8045 GCA_049517155.1 Solirubrobacteraceae bacterium | reverse complement strand
GTGGACCGCACCGAACGCCTTCGTGGCATCGCGGACGCTGAGCACGGGACGGCCGCTTGGCGCCTGCACGGAGGACGGCTGCTCCCCCCCGGCCTGCTCGGCGCGCAAGGCCGCTTGGCGCTCGCTGCTGTTGGAAGCCTCGCCGACCCTGTCGTTGGGGTTTCCCTGGTCGCTCACTCCTGGCACGAGGCTCGCAGTCTGGTCGTTGGCACGGCGCGGGCGGACCTTCCGCTGCGCCCTGGCGCACCGCGACCCGGCCGTCGCCGCCTTGATGGACCGGCGGGTCGCCGGCGTTGCGCCGGCGACCCGTGGCCCGTTACTGGTTGGAGCTTAGAAGCTGAACTGACCGACGTTCGCCTTGGTGAAGACGGTCGTCGGCCCGAGCAGGATCGTGTGGTCCGCTCCGACTGTGAACTTGCCGAGCTTGCCGGCGGTGAACGACTGGCCCGTGGCGTTGGTGATCGTCTTGGATGCCAGGTTGACAGCCGCGTACGCCGCCAGGTAGCCGAGGTTCGCCGGGTTCCAGAGGATGACCTCCGGCGAGGTGCCGTTGAGGATGTACTTCTTCATCTCAAGCGGCGTGCCGAGCCCGGTCACGAACACCTTGCCGATGTCATGCGCAGCGTCGACGACCTGTGCGGCCGCGAGGATGCCCACCGTGGTCGGCGAGATGATTCCCTTCAGCTTCGGGTACTTCTGCAGCAGACCCTGTGTGACCTGGGTCGCCGTCGTCGGGTCGTCGTTGCCGTAGACCGTGGCGACGAGCTGGAGCTTCGGGTACTTCTTCAGCTCCGTGTGCATGTAGCTGATCCAGGCGTTCTGGTTGGTCGCGGACGCCGCGGCCGAGACGATCGCGACCTGGCCGGAGCCACCGATCTCCTTGGCCATCGCGTCGACCTCGCTCTCGCCGATGTTCGCGGTCGAGGCCTGGTTGATGAACAGCGTGCGGCAGGTCGGGGCGTCGGAGTCGTAGGTCACGACCGTGATGCCCTTGGCCATCGCCTGCTTCAACGTCGGGCACAGCGCGGTCGGATCGGTCGCCGACACGAGCAGGATCTTCGCGCCCTTGGCGATCGCCGCCTGGATGGCCGGCAGCTGCGAGGCTGCCGTCGCGGCGGAGCCGCTGGTCTCGGTCCCGTTCTCGCCGAGCGCCTTGAACGCTGCGAGAGCGCCGCCGGTCTTCACGCTGTCAGCGGTGGTGAAGTAGGAGTTGCCGAGGTTCTTCGGGATGACAAAGGCCTTCAGGCCCTTCTGCAACGAGGCCGCATAGGCCACGCCACCGATGATTCCGAGCCCGCACAGGGCGGCCACGGCCAACGCCAGTGTGCGCTTGCTCAAGCGAGACGTCATGACATCTGATCCTTTCGAAGGATTTATTGATTCCCTGGCTGAACTCAGCGCAGGTTGCCCGGGCGCCGCGAGCCTTCGGCGACCGGTTGGCTGCAACGACATGCTGAGTTGGGGGCTGTCACATGGGGACGACGACCGTCGGCGCTCACTGTGCTCATGGTGAGACGACCTCGACCATGGCGAGATACCGGCGCCCCAACGCGCCGTGAACTCGCCAGCGCGCCGCGTCGCGCACGCCAAGGCGCACGCCGGCGACTGCCGACTGGATGAGGACCACACGCCGGTCGCCGCGCAGAGACAGCCGCGACGCCATCGCCGGCACTGCCGCGAGCCGCGACCGCGCTGCTCCTCGCAGCACGCCCGCCACCACCGCAACGCCAGTGTGCTGCCAGGACCTCCCCGGGTCCCGCCAGCTCCCTCTCCTCATCAACGAACAACTCCACCTCGAAACACGGCCGAGCGCTGCCCCAGGGCGTAGCCCGACAGTTTCGACCGGTCATTTGTGGTGGAGTGCAGTGAGCAAACACGCGGCGCGATCATATCCGAACGTCGATCGATTGTGCGAATTATCAACTGAGCCCACCCCGAACCTCGGCAAACCCTGTAGCGGCGGGCTCAAACGCCACAAATTCGGGGTCGCTCCCCTTGATCGCGGCGTGGCACTACACTGTGCGCGAACACCGGCTGCGGCCGACGCTAATCTGATCGCAAGCTCGCCCTAACCGCGCTCCGCAGAAGCCAAACACGATGACCCAGCCGACGATCGAGCAAGGCCCTGCGCAACCCGGCCCGGAGGCGGCCGAGCTCGGCGCCATCCCGGAGGACCGCCGGCGCTCGATCGCGGATCTGCTGCTGGCCACGGGCGCGGTGACCGTCTCGCAGGTCGAAACCCGCTTCGGAGTGTCCGCCATGACCGCCCGTCGCGATCTCGGTGAGCTGGAGCGTCGCGGGCTCGCCCGCCGCACCCACGGCGGCGCGGTGCTGCCGAACACCGCCGGGCATGAGGACTCCTTCGACCGCCGCCTGAACGTCGCCGCCGAGCCCAAGCGCCTGCTGGCGCGGGCGGCCGTCGAGCTGCTGAATCCGCACGAAACCGTGTTCCTTGACTCCTCGACCACCAGCTACTTCGTGGCGCGCGAGATCGTCGCCGTCGGCATCGCCGCGACCGTGCTCACGAACAGCCTGCCGATCATGACCCTGCTCGCCAGCGACGCCGGCCCGAACGTGGAGCTGATCGGGGTCGGCGGCACGCTGCGCACGCTGACGCGTTCGTTCGTGGGCGCCGGCGCGACGCGGACCGTCAACGAGCACTACGCCGACCGGCTGTTCCTGAGCGTCAAGGGCGTGGTCGACGGCGACACGCTCACCGACGCGGACTCACTGGAGGCCGACGTGAAGCGCTCGATGATCGCCCACGCGCGCGAGGCGGTGCTGCTGATCGACGGCTCCAAGCTCACCGAGCGCGGGCTGATTGCGATCGCGCCGCTGTCGTCCGTCGCGATCGCCCTGGCTACCGACATCGACTCCCAGCAGGCCGTGACGCTCGGCCGTGCCGGCACCAACGTGCGGATCGTGCGCTCCGCCGAGTCCGCCTAGCGCGGCGCGCGGTTAGACGCGAACGCCGCCGCGCGCCTGCGCGGTGCGCGCCACATAGCCGGAGGCGCGGAACACGGCGACCGGATCGCCCGCGCCGCCCAGCTGCTCGCGCACGCGCCCGCACAGCGGCCGCACGTCGGTCTGGTAGGCGCGCAGCAGCACCTCGTGGCCGCCGAGCACGTCGCCGGCCAGCTGCGCCGCCGTCAGCGCGCCGCGATCGACGATCAGCGCCTTCGCGTAGGCCTCCTGGAGATTGGCGACGCTGAGGATCATCGCCTCGACCTTCTCCTCGACGTTATGGGACTGATCGATCGTCAGGCGCGGCAGCGGGCGGCCGCTGATCACCAGCTCGCAGAACACGAGGAACAGGGCGAACGGGTTGACCGAGCCGACCAGCAGGTCGTCATCGGCGTATTTGCGGTCGTTGAAATGGAAGCCGCCGAGCCGCCCCTGGGCCGAGATCAGCGCAACGATCATCTCGACGTTGGTGCCCTGGGCGTGATGGCCCATGTCGACGAGCACCCGCGCCCGCTCGCCAAGCCGCTGGCAGATCGCCATCGCCGTGCCCCAGTCCGGGATGTCGGTGGCGTAGAACGCCGGCTCGAAGAACTTGTACTCGACCAGCAACTCCTGCTGCGCCGGCAGCGCGGCGTAGAGGTCGCTCAGGCAGTCGACCATGCGCTCGTGCCGTGCGGCGAGGTCGTCCTGCCCCGGATAGTTGGTGCCGTCGCCGAGCCACAGCGACTGTGCGGTCGAGCCCAGCTCGGTCGCGATCCCGACGCACTCGAGCAGGTGCTCGAGCGCCTTCGCCCGAATCGCGGCGTCGGGGTTGGTGATCGAGCCGAGCCGGTAGTCGGGATCCTGGAACAGGTTGGGGTTCACGGCGCCGAAGCTGAGGCCGAGCTCCTGCGCGTGGGCGCGCAGCGCGCCGAGATCGTCGACCGCGTCCCACGGGAAGTGCAGCGCGACCGCCGAGGCGGCGCCGGTGAGCCGATGCACCTCGGCCGCGTCGTCGAGGCGCTCGAACACGTCGCGCGGCCGGCCGGCCTGCGGGAAGGTCGCGAAGCGGGTGCCGGAGTCGCCGTAGCCCCAGGAAGGCGTCTCGATGACCAGCGCGGCCAGCGCCGCCGCCACCGCCTCGACATCGCAGCCGTCGTCACGGAGCCGGTTCGCCAGGTGGTCGTAATCGTGACTGGAGTCCGTCATGGAGATGCCTTTCGATTCTTTTAGGAGCCGACTACCGTCGGCCTGGATGACTTCTCGCTGTCGAGGCCGGTCACGGCGAGGAAGCGGGCGAACGTGGCGGCGCTGCGGCGGTCGCCGGCGGGCTCATAGACGACGGTTCGCGCTGAGGCGCCGGCGACCTCTCGCAGGGCGGCGAGCGAGCCGCCCAGCGCGCCGGCCGCGCGCGCCTGGATCAGCACGTTGCCGAGCGCCGTCGCCTCGTCGGGACCGGCGAGCAGGGGACGCCCGCAGAGGTCGGCGGTCAGCTGGCACAGCGGCTCGTTGCGCGCGCCGCCGCCGACCACGTGCACCCGCTCGACGCTCGACTGCGTCACGTGCTCGAGGCGCTCGAGCACGAGCCGGTACTTGCAGGCCAGAGAGACGAGGATCGAGCGGACCATCTCGCCCGGCGTTCCGGGCGGCTGCTGGCCACCGCCGCTGCATAGCGCCGCGATCCGCGCCGGCATGTCACCCGGCGTCAGCAGGCTGTCGTCATCGGGATCGAACAGCGCGACGTCCGCCGGCGCCGATGAGGCGAGCGCGTGCAACTCGTCGTAGTCCCACGGTGTGCCGGCCGCCGCCCAATCGCGGCGGCACTCCTGCAGGAGCCACAGCCCCATGACGTTGCGCAGCAGGCGTGTCGTGCCGTCCAGGCCGCGTTCGTTTGTGAGATTCGCCGCGGCCGCCTGCGCGTCCAGAATTGGCTCCGAGACCTCGATCCCGAGCAGCGACCAGGTGCCGGAGGAGAGCACGGCGTCGCGGGGGCCGAGCAGCGGCGTGGCGACGAACGCGGACGCCGTGTCATGCCCGGCCACGGTCCAGACCGGTGTCGCGCCGGCGGCGCCGGCCAGCACCGAATGCAGCGGCAGGACCCGGCCGAGCAGGGTGCCGGGCTCCACCGGATCGCCTGCGAACGGAGCCGCCGGGAAGCCCAGGCGCTCGATCAGCGAGCGTGCCCAGCCGCCGCTTCGCGCGTCGAGCAGACCGGTGGTCGAGGCCGCGGTGACCTCGTTCGCCAGCACGTCCGTGAGCCACAGCGCGAACAGGTCCGGCACCAGCGCGATGCGCTGAGCCTGCGCGAGCACGGGGCCGTCGGACTGCGCCATCAGCTGGAAGACCGTGTTGATCGCCATCGTCTGGATGCCGGTGACGCTGTAGAGCTCCTCGCGGCCAACGCGTTCGTGGACGCGGTCGACCATGCCGTGCGTGCGCCCGTCGCGGTAATGGAACGGCAGGCCGAGCAGCTGCGAGGAGCCGTCGAGCAGGGCGTAGTCGCAGCCCCAGGAGTCGATCCCGACGCCGCTCAGCGGCGCCTTCGCGGCCGCGAGCGCGAGTCCGTCGAGCGTGTCGGCGAACAGCGCGAGGAGGTTCCAGTGCAGGCCGTCGGGGAGCCGGACTGGCCGATTCGGGAAGCGATGGACGACCTCGAGCGAGACCGCGTCGTGCTCCAGGCGCCCGAGCACGACCCGTCCGCTGTCGGCTCCCAGATCGACGGCCGCGAAGGCCCGTGGAGCGCTCAAGACCGGGATCCGCCCGGAGTTCGCCGGACGGCCGCTTCAGGAGTTTGGTTTCGTTCGAAACGGCGCCGGTTTCTCACCAAACAACCGTAGTCGAGCAGGATCGGCCGCGTCAAGTCACGCCGCGCAGGGCTGCGCCGGCATGACGTAGGATCCCGGCGATGGAGGCCGATCAGCCCGCAGGCGCCGGCTACCTCGACTGCCATTGCCACGCCTGGAGTCGCTGGCCCTACCTCCCGCCGGTGCCGGACGCGGACACACGCGGGGCGGTCGAGCTGCTCATGTTTGAGATGGACCAGCACGGTGTCGAGCAGGCCGCGGTCGTCTGTGCGGCGATCGAGCACAACCCCGACAACGTTTTCTACGTTACACGCGCGCGCGTGAAGCATCCTGGCCGCCTGCACGTCATCGCCGACCTCGACTGCACCTGGAGCGACACCTACCACGTACCGGGGGCGGCAGAGCGGCTGCGCGCGCTCAGCGACCGCCACGAGCTCGTCGGCTTCACCCACTACGCGGCGGCCGACAACGACGGCTGGCTGGCGAGCGACGAGGCGGAGGCGGTGTTCGCAGCGGCCGAGCAGCTGCGCCTGATCGTCAGCCTCGGCGCCGGACCGGCGTGGCAGGCCGACCTTCGCGTACTCGCGGCGCGCCATCCGAGCGTGCCGGTGCTCTGTCACGCCCTCGGTGTCGTCAAGGCAGCCGAGGGCCCGGGGTCGCCCGGCCTCGCGCAGGTGATCGCCTCCGCCGCGGTCCCCAACATCTACATCAAGGTGTCGGGCTTCCACTACAGCTCGGCGCGGCCGTGGGACTACCCGTGGCCTGACGCGGTGGCGGTGCTCGAGCGGATCTTCGACGCCTACGGCCCGCACCGGCTCTGCTGGGGCTCGGACTTCCCCGCCAGCACGCGCTACACCACCTTCCGCCAATCGCTTGAGGTCGTCCGTTCGCATTGCCCGTTCTTCAGCGAGGCGGACCGCAGGCTCGTGCTCGGCGAAACGCTGCGCGGCCTGCTCGCGACGCGTCAGGCGAGCGGCTGAGCGCAGCAGCGCTGCGGGCCTGGCCCTTGGGAACGGCGTTCAGATCGACTGGCGTTCTCAGCCGGCGAGCGGGCTCTGGCGGACGTTCTCCGGCGTCAGCGCCGCCCACGGCTCCAGGCCCGCGAAGTGGCGCAGGCACTCGTCGACCATCAGCGTGAAGAAGCGCCGCCTGCTCTCCTCGGTGTAGCCGGCGATGTGCGGCGTGAGAAAGACGTTGGGCATGTCGCGGATGGGAGAGTCAAGCGGCACCGGCTCGGGGTCGAAGACGTCGAGTGAGGCGATCACGTCGCCGCGCCCCAGGCGCTCAAGCAGCGCCGCGCTGTCGATCACCTTCCCGCGCGAAACGTTGACCAGCACCGCGCCCGGCTGCAGCCGCTCGAGCTCCGCCGCGCCGATCATCCCCGCCGTCGCGGGGGTCAGCGGAACGAGCACGAACACGACGTCGCAGGCGAGGATGTGGTCAAGCGGTGCGAAGTCGACGCCGTAGGCCTGCGCGAGCTCGCGCGGAGCGTGGGGATCGAAGGCGCGGACAGCGACGCCGAACGGGCGCAGCAGCTCGACGAGGTGGCGCGCGAGGTGGCCGAAGCCGACCATGCCGACGAGCTTGCCGCTCAGCTCGGCGCCGTCGTAGCCCGGGCCGGAGCGCTGCGCGTGCGGGGTGCTCGGCTCGTGGGCGATCATCCGGCGAAAATCGGCGCCGGCGTTGCGCAGGCCGATCAGCGCGAGGCCGAGCGCCCACTCGGCCGTCGGCCACGACGATCCGTGTGTGGTGTCGACCACCGTGACCCCCTGGCGGTGAGCCGCGGCGACGTCCAGGCGATAGCCGAAGCGGTCGCCGTCGAGCTCGCCGAGCAGCGTCAGCGACGGCGCGGCCGCGAGGATCTCGGCACTGACGAACGGCGCACCGTGGCAGACGACCAGAACGTCCAGGGTCGCGGCGAACCGCGCCAGCTCGGCTTCGGCCGCCGCGTCGCGCGGCGCCGGTCCGCTCAGGTCGGAGGCGACCGAGAAGGCGTGGAATGAGAAGTCGGCGAACGGCTGCAGGCGGGCGAGATCGGCGTCGTCG
The DNA here is from genome assembly GCA_049517155.1 of Solirubrobacteraceae bacterium. GTDB lineage: Bacteria > Actinomycetota > Thermoleophilia > Solirubrobacterales > Solirubrobacteraceae > Palsa-513. The sequence continues at coordinate 252 of JBEKSK010000117.1, read as the reverse complement.
ACGTTTCGCTCGCGTATGTAGTCGCTGCACGCGAGGCCGACCTGCCGGCGCCGCACAGCCTGCGATCCGTCGCTCACCGGACCCCACCGAGCCGTCCTCGCGCAGCGGCGGATCCGCCACTCACCGGATCGCCACCGAGCCGTCCTCGCGCAGCGGTGGGTCCGACAGGTCGACCGACACCGGCGGGTGCCCGGCGAGGCCGGCGTCGTCGAGCTCGATGCCGATGCCGGGCCGCTCGGGCGCGATCAGGTA
>JBEKSK010000116.1:0-8085 GCA_049517155.1 Solirubrobacteraceae bacterium | reverse complement strand
GGGGACACCCCGAGCACCACCGCGTCGGCGCGCGCGTATTCGCCGCCGCGATCGCGCACGCCACACGCCTGGACTGTGCAGCCAGGCGTGTCGGCCTTGGGATAGAAGTAGAGGACGACGTTCTTGCCCCGGTAGTCGGATAGCTTGACCGTCTCGCCGTCCTGATTGGCAAGCTCGAAGTCGGGGGCTGGGCTGCCAGGTTCGATCATCGGCGGATCGTATCTCGCGATCGCGGTCTGCAGAGCTCGGGCGCCGAGACGATCGGCGGGAAGCTACCGAGGTTTCGCGCGCCCGCCGAGCGTAGGCTGACCCTGATCGCAGAAGGCATCCAACGAAGGCATCCGCCTCCGAGATGCCCAGAAGAGGGGCGGACTCATGGCTGTACACCTTGGCGAACGGGCCGAAGCTCCGCCGGACGAGCAAGCGGTAGTCGGCGAACACGCGATTGTCGGCGGCCGCCGGCGATGGCTGCTGGCGTTGGACCCTGTCTTCGAAGCCGGCCGCCAGGGCCGGCGCGCCAAGCTGTGGGACGTGGAGGACGAGCTGGTCGCCGTGGCGCTCCTCGGCGACGTGACGATCGACCTGTCCGACACCCGCAGCGCCCCGGCCGAGATAGCGATCGACGCGTACGCGATCCTGCGCGATGTCGATATTTTGGTGGGGTCGCGCGTCCGCGTCGAGCTTTTCGGTGGCGTCGTACGGGGCGATCTCCGCAACGACGTCCCGCCGGTTGACGCCGACCACTGCGACCACATCGTCCGCATTCACGGTCACGCGCTGTTGGGCGATGTCACGGTTCGACTCGCGCCGGGCGAACCGGCGCCCAACTAGCAGCGAGCGCCGGCGGCCCGCGCACGCCGGGCGCGGCTCTGCGATGCTCGCCCGCGTGGCGGAGGAGGCCGACTTCGCGCGGGTCGTGCGCACCGCCCACGGCGACGCGTGGCAGGCACTGGGCGGCCTGTTCGAGGGCCGCGGGGGCGGCACGGCCACCCACCACGGAGTCCGGCTGATGGCCTCGGGGCTCCCGCATCCACAGTGGAACAGCGCCGATGTGAGCGCGGTGGACGCCGACATCGCGGCCGCCCAGCGCTTCTACGGTGCGCTGCCCTGGGGAGTGCGGGTACCAGCGGGAATGGAATGGGCCCACGGGCGCCATCTGCTCAGCCAGCGGCTGATGGGCCTGCGAGCGCCTGGGTTCCGTCCCGCGCCGATGCCCGCCGGCCTTAGCGTGCTGGTGGCCGGCGGCGCCGATCTCGACGCCGTGGTGGCAGTCGACGCGGCGGCCTTCGGGACCGACGCGGACGCGAGCCGACCGTGGTTCGAGGCGCTGCTCACTGCGCCAGCCGCAGTCGTGACGGTGGCGTGCGCGCTGGCGCAGGGGCGGACCGTCGCCGGCGGCTACGCGGTCGCGACCGACGCCGTGGCCGGGCCGAGCGTGTTCATCGCCGCGATCGCGGTGCTGCCCGAGTATCGCCGGCGCGGATTTGGCGCCGCCGTCAGTTCGTGGCTGCTGCGCCGCGGCTTCGATGCGGGCGCGAAGCTCGCGCACCTGCAACCGGACGACGAACGCGCGGCGCGGCTCTACGGCCGTCTCGGATTCGTCGAAACCGCGGGCCTGGACATCTACGTCGACGTTGCGTCACCGCAGCCCGGAGAGGTGCTGGCGCCGGAAAGCGGCTGACGGCCCCCGCGACCTCGCAAACTGCGAGACAGGACGCGCGGAGCGGCGCTGGCAGCGTGTAGCGTCAGTGGCGATGAGCACGGCCGCGCAGACTCTCCTCGCGATCGCGTTACTGGCGGCCGCGCTGCTCAAGCTGCGCGACTTTCGGCGCGCCGCTGCCGCGCTCGCGACCTACGGTATTGGGGGGATCCGCGTGCGCTCGGCGGCACTCGGGCTGATCGTCGCGGCTGAGGTGGCGATCGCCGCGGCGCTGCTCGCCGCGCTCGCCTGGGCGGATGCTGCGGCGTGCGCTCTGTTTGCAATGTTCGCGCTCGCGTCGGCTGCCGCGCTGTTCGCCGGCCACCGCGGCCGGCCGTGTGCCTGCTTCGGGGCCGGTTCGGGCCTGGGCCCGGCATCACCGGCGCAGGCGCTGCTCGCCGGCACGCTGGCCTTCGCGCTGAGCCGGCACTGGCTGGGCGGCGCGCCATCGGGCTACGACCGCTGGCTCACCACCGGCCTGACCCTCTGCCTCGTCGCGGTGCTCGGTATGGCCGTCGTGGTGCTGGCGCTCGCCCGCGAGGTCGGCGTGCTGCGGTTGTCGCTGGCGAGCCAGGGGGCGCTCGAGATCCCCGGCGAAGGTCCTCTCGTCGGCCAGCGCCAGGCGTGGGCCGGCGAGTTGGCGTGGACGCCCGACAGCCTGCTGGGGCTGGCGATCTTCAGCTCGCAGGGCTGCCCGATGTGCCGCCGGCTGGAGCCTGCCGTGAGTTACGTGGCCGCCGACCCGCTGCTTGCCGTCAGGACCTTTGACGAGGTCGCAGACGCAGCGGCCTGGGCCGGCGCATCGGTGCCGGGCAGCCCCTACGCCGTGGCACTCGATGCAAACGGCGTCGCGCTGGCCAAGGGGACCTTCAACAGCCTGGTCCAACTCGAAGGGATCATCGCGACGGCTCGCGAGCGCGAAACGGAGCTCGCGCTTGCGAACTGATCGCAGCACGCTGAGCGACGCCGTCGTCCGCCAGAGCAGCCGTCGCGGATTCCTGGAGCGTCTCGGCGGCGCGGTGATCGCGCTCGCCGGCGCGCAGACGATCGCGTCGGCGGCGCTGGCCACCGACGCCGATGCGAACCCCTACACCAACTTCTGCGGACACACCTACACCACCGGCAACTGCCCGGCGCCGACCGGCTTGCCGCGTATCGATCGCAACGGCTACCCGTTGCGCGCCAGCGACGGAGTTCCGGTCGACGACCTCGGCCGACCGGTGAACGCCGAGGGACAGCCGATCGATGCGGGCGGCAGCGTGCTCACGGACGCAGACGGCGTCCCGCTCGCACCGGCGCCGCGCACGAAGGTCTGCGAGACGGCCGGCGAGGACTACAAGGTCGAACTGGCGCTCGACGGATCCTGGTACCGCTGCTGCGGCGGCACGGTGCGGCGGATCCGCGACTGCTGCGGCGTAACGAACGTGCGCATCAACGGGGACGCGGCGCTGACCGGGTACTGCTATCCCGGCCGGCACGTCTTCTGCGTGACCTACTTCCAAACCTCGATGCCGTGCTGAGCCTGCTCGTTGTTGCGGGCGCCCTGACGGCGCTCTCGGCGGGGATTGCCGGGGCCTGGTCGCCCTGTGGCTTCTCGATGGTCGACACGATCGGCACGGCGCTCGGCGACGCGCGAAGGCCTGTGATGATCTTCGCCACGGCGACCTTCACCGCCGGGGCGCTGGCGGGCGGGGCGATCACGTTCGGCTCACTCGCGCTGCTCGGCGGGTTGCTCGGGCATGGTGGCGGCGGCCTGCGCGACGCGTTGGCCGGTGCGCTCGCGCTCGCCGCGGCGTACGCGGACTGGCGTGGTTTGAGAATCGCGCCGCAGATCCGCCGCCAGGTTCCCGAGCGCTGGCGCTGGATCATGCCGCTGCCGCTGGCCTGCGGGCTCTACGGCCTGCTGCTGGGGCTCGGCTTCACGACGTTCGTGCTCAGCTTCGCGGTCTGGGCCCTGGCCGGGATCAGCTTCGCGGCCGACAGCGCGATCTTCGGGGTCGTCGTCGGCGTCGCGTTCGGGGTCGGCCGGGCGTTGCCCGTGCTCTGGATCGCGCCGCGCCTGCGCAGCGAGCGCGGCGAGCGGGCACTGGAGCGCCTCGCCCTCGAACCGCGCCTGTGGCTTGGCCTGCGGCGCCTCGACGCGATCGGCCTAGGCGCCTGCGCCGTCGCGCTCGCCGGCTCGGGAGCGCTGGCAGCGGCGCCCAACTTCGCGACCGATCCCTCGGCCTACGGCGGATCATTCGCTTGGCAGAAGGTCGGCGGCAACGGGTTCCTCTTCGCCGATGCGCGGATTATCAAGCTTGCGGGCAGCTTGCCCGCCCTTGGCGGGGGAAAGCTCGCCTACGTCGCGGACGGGCAGATCGCGATCTCCGCGGGAGTTCCCTCGCACTCGCCGATCACGATCCCCGGGCCGCCGGACTCGACGATCGACGCGCTCGCCGTCTCGGCTCGGTGGCTGATCGTACGCGACGAGGCCGGCAGTGGACTCGAGAACCTGTTCGCCGTTTCGCTGCTCGATCACGCAAGGCGCCGCTACATCGCCGGCTCGAGCACTGCCGGGGCGATCAGCCGCCCGGCGATCGAGGGCGACACCGTCGTCTGGGCATACTCGAGCGCCAGCCAGAGCGACATCTACGCCGAGAACCTGCGAACAGGCGCGCGCCGCGTCGTTGCATCGGCCACGAAAAATGTGCAGTACTCGAGCCCCTCGCTGGACGCCGGCCGGCTGCTCTACGTGCAGACCGATCGCTGCCAGCAGGAGCTGCTGCTCGGGTCGCCATTGTCCTCAACGCAGAGCCACGCCCGCCTGCTGCTGCGCCTGCCATCGACAGTGATGCGCGACCCCGGCTGGCAGCCCGGCTACGTCCAGAACTACAACAGCGCCAGCCTTTGCCCAAACCGCGGTCCCGGTGCAGGCGGCACGACGACGCTCGGCGCCACCGCGCTGAGCGGCTCGCTGGCCTACGTGGGCGAGTCCCCGGTCACCGACGTCAAGCACACGACAATCGTCAGGATCGGCCTGCACTGAGGAGTGGCTGGCCGAGCCGAGCCGGCGGCGCCAGCACGGGCGGCTGCCGCGCTGCCGGGGCGAGTTGTGGGCGCCACGCGCGGGCGCCTCATTTGAGCAGCCGCGAGAGCCGGCGGTCCTTCAGCACGCGTCCGTCGGTCTGGCAGTCCGGGCAGTAGGTCATCACGTAGTCCTCGTAATTGACGGCCGCAAGACGCGCCCCGCAGCGCGGACAGGGCTCGCCCTCGTGGCGGTGGACGACGAGCGGCATCGGCAGCTTGTCGGGGATCGGCAACTCGATCGTGCGCTCGTAGTGCTCGAGGGCGTCGCCGAGCGTGGATGAGATCGCGGCCGACAGTGTCGCGATCTCCTGCGCGTCGAGGTCGCCGCCGCGCTTGAAAGGCGAGAGCTTCGCCGCCCACAGGATCTCATCGACCCAGGAGCGCCCGATCCCGGCGATCACCCGCTGATCGCGCAGCGCGGTGTGCAGAGGGCGCGCCTGCGCCAGGCGAGCGCCGAGGTCCGCCGGCGGCGCCGGCCAGGCCTCCGGACCCAGGCGGGTGAGCGACTCCTCCTGCTCGAGCGCGTCGAGCGCCACGAGCTTCGCCCACGCCGCCTGCTTGGTGCCGAACTCGCGCAGGCGCAGTTCCCGGCCATCGGCGAGCGCCACGAGCAGCCGCGAGGTGCGGTCGCGCAACCCCGCGGGCTTTTCGAACAGTTGCAGGCGGCCCGCCGACATCAGGTGCATCAGCAGCGCCAGCTCGCCGCCCGCCGCGAGGACGATCTGCTTGCCGCGGCGCTGAACACTGTCGATCGGAACGCCGGCGAGCGCCGCCAGCGGCGGCGCGAAGCTCTTCAGCGTGTTGATACCCGCGGCGCGCGCGGAGGCGATCTGCGCCCCCGCCAGGGCGCGGTCCAGCCGGCGAACGGTGATCTCGACCTCGGGCAGTTCTGGCACACGCCAAGGGTACGCTGCCGTGGCACCGCAGGATCAGATCCCGCGGACGAGCCGGGCCCTCGCGCGCGCGACTTCGCGCGGCGCGGGCTGGGTCAGTAGTCGACCTTGCCGGTGGTGGTGTAGGCGCGCGTCGGCGCGCCGAAGTAGGTCACGCCTGCGGGCGAGACCCACTTGGTGCGCCACAAGCGATGCGTTGAGAACCGGCCGGAGGCGCTCCAGGCGCCGCTTGAGCCGATGTGGACGCTCGTCAGCGTGCGCCAGGTCTTGCCGCCGTCTGAGGAGTACTGCAGCACGACCTTCGTCGAGCCGCTCGCCGAGCCGTGCGATCCCGTCGCGCCGGTCGCGCCGGTCGCGCCGGTCGAAGGGGTGGTCGAGTCGGCGGCCGGATCTCCGGCGGGGCGCACGATCCCCCAGAACGAGACACCTGCATGGGTGCGTGTCACCACGAGCGGCAGCCTGAAGCCGTCGAGCACGGGCTTGGTCACCCCTTTGCTGGTCTCGAGACCGGTTTGGAATCCGGCGGCGTTGCCCGGCACGTCGGAGCGCAGCAGGTACTGGTCGAATGACACCACGCGCGGGTTGCTCCAGGCGATCCGCTCGGAGATCGCGTCGAGCTCGGCCTGCTGGGCCAACGACACCCCGCCGGCCGTATAGGGGACGCTCTGGATGCCGAACTCGGTGATGTAGACGGGCATGTCGGCACGGATCGCGCCAGCGGCGGCGGCGCGGTTGAGCGCCGTCACGAGCCGGCCGATCGTGCCGATCGTGACGTCGTCGTGGTGGGGGTCAAGCGGCGGGATCCAGAACGGCCCTGGACCTTCGGCGTAGGGGTGCTGCGCATAGCCGTAAGCCGGCAACTTCGAGCAGTGCCCGATCGGGCGGTAGTTCGAGTTCAGGCACAGCACGCCGCGCAGGAACGCCAGCGGCGCCGGAATGCCGGCAGCCTGCACGCCGACGGGGGAGGTCTCACCCATCAGCACGCGCATGCCGGAGAAGTTGCCCGACGCCTTCAGGCCGGCGTAGCCGGCGAGGAACAGGCTGCGGTAGATCCCAGCGGAGACGAGCTTGCCCTTCACGTATTGCGGGCGCAGGTACTGCGGCTGGTTGGGCTCGTTCCAGATCGAGAACAGCTTCACCTTCTTGCCGTAGTGCTTGCCGACCGCCTCCATGAACTGGCCGAAGTCGCTCGCGTTGGGGTAGCTGTAGCGGTCCTCGCCGTGCGGCGTCGCCCAGCGCGGCACCGTGCCGAAGCCGCCGCTGACGGTCAGCAGCACGTTCCAGTGCAGGGCCGTGACTGCGTCGATCAGCTGGTCGTAGGCGCCCCAGTTGTAGGCGGACGGACTCGCCTGGTTGAAGTTCGGGCGCTGCTTGTGCGAGGAGCCCGGCGCGACCTCTCCCCAGTAGAGCACGATTCGCACGGCGTGTACGCCAAGCGACTCCAGCTTCGCGATCGTCTTGGCCTGCACCGCCGGCGAGACGCCGACCAGATCGCGTGGCGCCTCGAAGAAGACGGTCTCGTTGCCGGAGGCCAGCGCCGCCGGAGCCGCGAGCGCGGCGCTCACGAACAGCGCGGCGGCGATTGCTACAAGGAAGGCTGTGAGCTTGGCTGGTCGCATGGCTTTGGGGGCCTCTACCCCGGACGGCCTGCCTCTAAGACCCCGTGGCGCGCCGAATGTTTCGGTGCGGCGCCACATCATGCCGCGATCAGCGCGACGCCGACGAGCGCCAGGCTCACTCCGAGCGCCTGCACGCGCACGAGACGCTCGCGCAGCACAACCCGCGCGAGCAGGACCGTGGCGACGGGATACAGCGATCCGGCTACGGCGACGACGCTGAGCTCGCCGTGGCGGTTGGCGAGCCCGTAGAGTCCGGTCGCCGCGAACTCGACGACGCCGGCCAGTGCGAGGACGCGCAGGTCGCCCGACGGCGCCCGCGCCGGGAGCGGCGAGCGCGTCAGCAGGGCAATCGCCAGCACGCCGGCCACGCCCGTGATGTTGGCGAGCAGCAGCAGCCACGCCACGCCGCCGCGGGTGCCGATGTGGGCGAGCAGGAAATAGCAGCCGAAAGCCACCGCGGCGATCACGGCGAGGCCGATCGAATCGCGGTGCGCCCGGCGGCCAGCGGCGCTGGCGTCGCCAGCCGGGTGGCGTGAGGCGAGCACGACGCCGAGCACGGCGACGAGCATGCCGATCGCCTGGACAGCCGCGAGGTGGTTGCCGGAGAGCAGGCCGGCCAGTACGGGGATCGCGACTCCGGTGGCGGCGACCGGGGCGACGACGCTCATCGTCCCGGCAGCCAGCGCGCGGTAGAAGCAGGCCAGCCCGGCGATCACGGCGGCCCCGGCGCCGAGCGACGCGAGGTCGACGGCGGTGGAGGGAAGCGCTCGGCCGCTCAGCGCGACGAGCGGCACCGACAGCAGAA
>JBEKSK010000115.1:0-8108 GCA_049517155.1 Solirubrobacteraceae bacterium | reverse complement strand
CGTCGCCTTTCAGCCGACCGCCGCGGCGCCATTTTGCATGCAGGCCGCAGCGAGAAATCGCCCGCCACCGTTCGCGTTTCGCGGCTTTAGGAGTCACACGCGCTTTTCGGCAATCGCAGGCTGCGACTTGAGTTCTGGCCGCCGCTTGGCCTGGTGGCGTGAGGGTGGTTGTGCGACAGCTCCGGACGGGGCTGCGCCGGGGGGTGCTCGGCCGGGGTTAGAACGAGTGTTGAGGCGCCGCGATCAGGCGCGCGCGGTCAGCGGCGCAGCTGGCCCCGCTGCTCGGCGGACCGCGCTGTGCGTCACAGGTTGCGCGCGCACTGGCGCAGTCCCAGCCGCTTCATCGCGGCGACGGCGATGTCGCTGAGCGCGCTGCTCTGCTGCGTGATCGAGGTCAGCGCAGCGTTGCTCTTGCCGCGCAGCGCAGCCGCGATCTTCGGCAGCAGCGACACATCCGCGCGAGCTTGCGCGAGTGCGTCAGCGTACGCGCTGCGCTCGCCTGCCGGTGCCTCGACGGTGCGCAGCGCCTGCAGCTCCGACTGATCGATCGGCGCCTCCTTGGCGACCAGAGCGGCCTGCTTGGCGAGGAGGACAGCCGGGGTCCCGACCACCGCCTTCCCGGGAGTCGCCAGCGCGCCGAGCTGCCGGTTGGTCGCGACACAGATCGCGTTGGCCCTTGCGAGGAACTTGGCCGTCGCGCTCTCGCCGCCGCACCCGGCGAGCAGGAACGCGACGCACGCTGAAGCTAGGACGACACGAATGCGCGACATCGATTTCCTCGCTGTTGGTTGTTGCGCAGGCGGGGCGGAACGGTCTCCCGGCGCCCTGTCGGGCAGCGCGAGAGCGTAGCGAATCGAACCCGGGCACCCTGGGGCTGGCGCTCGCCCGGCGGCGTCGGTCTGATACAAGCTGTGACATGTCCGAACCTGGCGAAAAGCTCGACCAAGCCGTGTCCACGGCTCAGCTTGCCGATTCACTCGATGCCGTTGGCCGCCGCAGCCAGGTTATGGATGCGGCCATCGCGCCGCTCGCAACAGGGGCGCGCGCGGCCGGGCGCGCCGCCACAGTGCAGTTCGCGCCCGTCGACCACGACACCGACGATCCCTACGATGCGGCGATCGCCTTCATCGATGGCCTCGCTGCCGGGACGGTCGTCGTGATCGCCTCCGGCGGCTCGACGCGAAGCGCGTTCTGGGGCGAGCTGTTCTCGGCGGCTGCAATCGGACGCGGAGCGGCCGGCGTCGTCTGCGACGGCTACGCACGTGACGGCGATCGGATTCGCGCGCTCGGCTTTCCCGTGTTCGCCGCCGGCACGAGGCCGATCGATTTTCGGGCGCGGCTGGAGATCACCGGCACCGATCGCCCGGTGACGTGTGGAGGCGTGCTCGTGGCGCCTGGCGATCTGGTGCTCGCCGACGATGACGGCGTCGTCGTCGTGCCGGCCGATGTGGAGAACGAAGCGGTCGCCGCTGCAAACGAGCGCGCGAGGCGCGAGAGCAGCGTGCTCGAGGAGCTCCTCGGTGGTGCCACGCTCGAGTCGGTGTGGGCTCGCTACCGGGTCCTTTAGGAGGGCACCGCGCCATGGCAGAACTCGACGAGTCAACTCAGCACGGCCTCCGCGGCGCAACGGTGAACGGCGCGGCGCCCGCGCCCTACGTTCGTCTTGGCGAACACGACAACGTCGTGGTCCTTGCCCGCCACGTCGACGCCGGCGATTCCTTCGCCGGCCTCTCCGGGGAGATCTGGACGATGGCGGCGCACCTCGACGTCGGTAACAAGCTGGCGGCCGTGCCGATCGCAGCCGGAGATCGGGTGTTCAAGGTCGGCGTGCCGATCGGCACGGCAACGAGGGCAATCGAGCCCGGTGAGCACGTCCACTCCCACAATCTCCGCAGCGACCACATCCCGATCGAGCTCGAGGAGGAAACGCGGTGAGCACCCCGGTGCCGGCTGAGTGGTCGGGCTACCGTCGCGCTGACGGCCGCAAGGGGATTCGCAACGTCGTCGCCGTGGCCTACCTCGTCGAGTGCGCGCATCACGTCGCGCGGGAGATCGCGGCGCCCTATGGCGACGACGGGGTTCATGTCGTCGGGTTCCCCGGCTGCTATCCGAACGGTTACGCCTTTCGCATGCTGTCTCGCCTGTGCACGCATCCGAACGTCGGCGCGGTGCTGCTCGTCTCGCTCGGCTGTGAGTCGCTCCCACGCACGGAGCTGCAGGAAATCGTCGCCGACAGCGGACGCCCGGTGGAGACGCTGGTCATCCAGGAGCGGGGGGGCACGCGCAGCACCGTCGCTGCCGGACGCGCCTGGGTCGCATCGCAGATCGCCGCGCTCGCCGGCGCCGAGCGGGTCGCGATGACGATCGAGGAGCTGACGATCGGGACAGTCTGCGGGGGAAGTGACGGCACCAGCGGACTGACCGCAAATCCTGCCGTGGGGCGCGCCTTCGACGCGCTCGTCGGGGCTGGAGCGACGTGCATCTTCGAAGAGACGCTTGAGATGGTTGGCTGCGAAGAGGATCTCGCGCAACGCGCGGCGACGCCTGAGCTCGCGGTCGAACTGCGCGAGTCGGTCGCCAAGGCGGAGCGCTACAGCGTCGCGATGGGCTACCCGAGTTTCGCCGCCGGCAACGCGACCGGCGGCCTGACGACGATCGAGGAGAAGTCGCTCGGCGCCTACAGCAAGAGCGGGCGCGGGCAGGTGCATGGCCTGATCAAGCCGGGCGACATCCCCGAGCGCAACGGCCTCTTCCTGCTCGACGTGGTCCCCGACGGGGACTCCCGCTGGGGTTTCCCGAACATCAACGACAGCGTCGAGATCGCCGAGTTGATCAGCTGCGGGGCGCACGCGATCCTCTTCACGACCGGTCGCGGGTCGGTCGTCGGATCGGCGATCGCTCCCGTGATCAAGGTCTGCGCGAATCCCGAGACCTACGCACAGCTGAGCGAGGACATGGACATCGACGCCGGCCGGATCCTCGACGGCCGAGGCACGCTCGATGACGTCGCGGCGGAGATCCGCGGGCTGGTGGCCGAGGTCGCGGCGGGGCGGCTCACCGTCTCGGAGTCGCTGGGCCACCGTGAGTTCGTGCTCGGCTACAAGTCCTTCGAGCCGATCGGCCCCGCGTGCCACCCGGCGCCGCTGCCGATGGCCGCCGCCTAGCGCTTGACGCGCGCGCCGGCGCCACCTGCCAGCGCTGCCACTTCCGCCAGTGTTGCGGTCGAGGTGTCGCCAGGCGTCGTCATCGCCAGAGCACCGTGTGCCGCGCCGTATTCCGCAGCCAGGCGCAGGTCGCCGAGCTCCATCAGACCGTAGATCAGGCCCGAGGCGAAGCTGTCGCCGCCGCCGACGCGATCGAGTACCTCGAGCCCGGGCCGGGGCGTCGCCTCGACGAAGCCGTCGGCGCGTGACCAGGCGATCGCGCCCCAGTCGTTGACTGTCGCGCTGCGCACGGCCCGCAGCGTCGTTGCGATCACCTGGAAGTTCGGGAACTCCGCGCCGGCTCGCTCGATCATCGCCCGAAACGACCCGCTGTCCAGCTCGCTCAGGTTCGCGTCGACGCCTTCGACCTCGAGCCCGAGGCACGCCGTGAAGTCCTCCTCGTTGCCGATCATGACATCGACCTGACGGGCGAGCCTGCGATTGACCTCCCGCGCGCTCTCGATGCCGCCGATCCCCCGCCACAGGCTGGGCCGGTAGTTGAGGTCGTAGGAGACGATCGTGCCATGGCGCGCGGCCGCGGCGATCGCCTCTTCGACCACCCCCGGCGTGGTTTGCGACAGTGCCGCAAAGATGCCTCCGGTGTGCAGCCAGCGCACGCCGAGTTCGCCAAAGAGGTGCTCCCAGTCGATTTGGCCGCGGTCAAGCTGCGAGGCCGCGGTGTTGCCGCGATCAGAGACGCCGATCGCTCCGCGCACGCCAAAGCCGCGCTCGGTGAAGTTGAGGCCGTTTCGCACGGTCCGGCCGATGCCGTCATCGCCGACCCAGCGCACGAGCGAGCTGTCGACGCCCCCCTGGAGGATGAGATCCTCGAGCAGGCGGCCGACGTCGTTATCCGCGAGCGCCGTCACGATCGCGGTGCGCTGGCCGAAGCACCGCCGCAGGCCGCGCGCGACGTTGTACTCGCCGCCGCCCTCCCAGGCGCGGAACTGGCGCGCCGTGCGCACGCGCCCCTCGCCCGGGTCCAGGCGCAACATGACCTCGCCCAGCGCCACGAGGTCGTAGCGGCAGTCGCCGGCGCTGCGGATCGCGAGTGCGCTCACGCGCGCGCCTGCGCGGCGATCGTGACGGCCTGCGCGGAGAGCTCCGCGACGGCGGCGAAGTCGCCGTCGCGCACGAGCGACGCGGCGACCATCCAGCTGCCGCCGACGGCGGCCACCGAAGGCAAGGCCAGATACTCGGCGGCGTTGGCGGCGCTCACCCCGCCGGTTGGGATGAAGCGAACCTCGGGGAAAGGCGCCTGCAACGCGCCCACCGCCGCCGGGCCGCCGGCGGCTGCCGCCGGAAAGAACTTCACCAGCCCGATGCCGAGGTCCAGTGCCGCGATCACCTCGGTTGCCGTGCAAACGCCGGGAACCACCGGCATGCCGACCTCGCGGCAGCGTTCGACCACGCGTGAGCTGAACCCGGGCATGACGACGAAGCGCGCTCCGGCGTCGCGCGCTAGGTCAACCTGCTCCGGGCGCACCACGGTGCCCGCCCCCACCAGCAGGTCGCGGTCCAGAGCAAGCCGCCGAAGCGCCTCAACGGCCGCAGGCCGGCGGAACGTCACCTCCGCGACGGGCAGGCCGCCCGCCTTGAGCGCGTCGCCGAGTGCCGGCATGAGGTCGACATCGTCGGTAACGACGACGGGAACGACGCCCCTCGCGCAGAGGCGCTCGAGGACCTCATCGTCAATCAACGCGCCAGCCACCCGCCATCCACGGCGATGATCGTCCCACACACGTAGTCGGAGGCCCGCGACGCGAGAAATACGGTTGCGCCCGCGAGATCGGCGGCGTCGCCCCAGCGTCCGGCTGGAATTCGCTCGAGGATCGCGCGGCTGCGGCTGGGGTCGGCGCGCAGCGCCTCGGTGTTGTCGGTGGCGATGTAACCGGGGGCGATCGCGTTGACGTTGACGCCGTGCGGCGCCCATTCGTTCGCAAGCGCCTTGACCAGCCCGGCGATCCCCGATTTCGCGGCCGCGTAGCTCGGCACGAGGATTCCCCCCTGGAAGCTGAGCAGCGACGCGGTGAAGATGATCTTGCCGGACCCGCGCTGCACCATCCCGCGACCGAGCGCTCGCGCGAGCAGGAACGGGGCGGTCAGGTTGATCTCGAGCACCCGCTCCCATGTGGCGGTGTCGTGATCGACCGCCGGCGCGCGGGCGATCGTGCCCGCGTTGTTGACGAGAATGTCGATCGGGCGCTCGCCGGCAGCGAGGCCGGCGGCGAACTCCTCGACCGCGGCTCGATCGGCCAGGTCGACCTGGAAGCCCGTGAAGCGGCGGCCCAGCGCTTCGACACGGCGCTGAACCTCGCTGCCGTTCGCCTCGAGCTGCGCGCTGACGCCGACGATGTCGGCGCCGGCGCCGGCGAGCGCTTCGGCCATCGCCAGGCCGATGCCCCGCCGGGCGCCGCTAACCAGGGCGAGCCGGCCATGGAGGTCGAACATCGACGCCGAATCGAGCTTGCTCCGCGCCACCGTGTCCATCTCAGGCCCCTGTCTGGCAGTCGATCAGCATCTTCATCGCGCGACCGGACTCGAGTTCCGCAAACGCCGCGGCGACCTCGTCGAGCGGGTCGATTCGCGTGATCATCCTCGCCGCCGGCACCGCGCCGCTCGCGAGCAGACCGACGGCCGCCTCGAAGTCGCCACGCTCGTATACGCGCGCACCGATCAGTGTCAGCTCACGCCAGAACACGCGAAACAGGTTCACGGGCGCCGGCGTCGAGTGGATCGCGACGACGACAAGCCGCCCTCGCACCGCCAGGGACTGGATCGCCGTCTCGATTCCGGCGACCGCGCCGGAGACCTCGAATGCGACATCCGCACCGGCGCCGTCCGTCCAGTCCGCCACGACTTCCTCGAGGTCGCCGGCCGTCGGATCGATTGAGCGCAGCCCGAGCTCATTCGCAAAAGCGCGCCGCGGTTCGCTCAGCTCGAGCACGAGCACCTCGGCGCCCCGCGCGCTCGCCACGGACGCAATCAGAAGGCCGATCGGGCCCCCGCCGACGACGAGTGCGCGCTCGCCTTCGCGCAGGCCGGCCCGGTTGACGTCGTGAACCGCGACGGCAGTCGGCTCCGCCAGTGCGCCGTCCGCGAGCGAGAGCGAGTCCGGCAGCGCAACGAGCACATCCTGGGACACCGTCCAGCTCGCCTGCATCGATCCCGGCGAGTCGATGCCGAGGAAATCGAGGTTATGGCAGATGTGCTGGTGCCCGGCGCGGCATGCCGGGCAGCTTCCGCACCAGGCGAGTGGCATGACCGTGACGCGGTCGCCCGGCGACCAGCCGTCAACGCCGTCGCCGACCGCCCCGATCGTGCCCGACATCTCGTGACCGAGTACAGCCGGCAGCTTGACGCGAGCGTCCATGGCGCCGTGCAGGATGTGCAGATCCGTGCCGCAGATCCCGGTGTAGGCGACGTCGATCGCCACTTCGCCGCGACCCGGGCTGCGCGGCTCCTGCCTCATCACGGTCAGCGTCCGCTCGCCGACGTAGCACGCTGCGTTCATGCTGCTCCTTCCCTCAGTGGTCGGTTGACTGCCCCAGCTGCGCCCGCGGCGCGGGGTGTTCGAGCGCCGGCACGCGTGCCGGCGCTCATCCTGCGAAGTTGAAGATCAACGGGAGGCGGTCCGAGGAGGCGCCGCTGTAGTCGTGCGCGACATCGGTGTAGCGGGCCATCTCAGCCTGCCAGCGCTGGTTGACCGGGAGCGCTGCGAGCTGCGAGATCGCGCGGTCGTAGTCCTCGCACTCGATCGAATGGAAGATGTCCAGGCCGTCGCGAAAGATCAGCCACCGCTTGATGCCGACCTCGCGCTGCGCGGCCAGGATCTCGGGCCAGACCGCCGCGTGAGCGGCGTCGTAGCGCTCCTCCATGCCCGGCTTCAGCCGCGTCCGCAGCCCCACGAATTCAGACACCTGTCCGCCTCCTCGTCCGATGGATCGCCTCCAGACGACGATACCGATCATCGAAACATCGGGTCAAAGTCGTTCAAACAGGCCGATCCGACCCAATGCCGCGCCCATCTTATAACGCCTTTTCGGTTGCTGGTTGACAAACATCGGGTCATTGCTGTAGAAGTCCGCCACGGGAAAGGGTCATGCCAGGCCGCACGCGGCCGGCTCCGGCTCGATGAGGACAGCTGGCGCGGTCCGATTTGGATCGCAACTGGATGCAGCGCATGTACTGCTGGCGCTCACGCACTTGCGTGGGTGCTATCGAAAAATGAAAAGGGGAGGTGTGCTTTGAAACGTCGTGCACTCGGATCACTGATCGCCGTCGCCGGACTTTCTGCGGTCCTGATGGCGTCGGCATCGTCGGCGGGCGCAACGTCCGCCCATGCAGCGTCGAAGAAAATCGTCGTCGGCGTATCGCTCGCCGGCTACAGCACGGGCTTCTGGGCTGCCTACGTCCAGTACGAGAAGGGCTTCGCCAAGACCGACGGCCTGACCCTCGATGGTCCGGTCTCCTCGAACGGCTCGGCCGCGACGCAGGCCCAGAACATTCAGACCTTCATCAATCAAAAGGTGAACGTCCTGCTCGTCAACCCGGTTGACAGCGCGGCGATCGCCACGTCCGACCAGCTGGCCGCCGCTCATCACATCCCGGTGGTCATGATGGACGTCGGACCCGTCAGCGGCCACATCTACGCCGTGGTCCGTGCGAACAACCTCACGATCGGCGCGGAAGCTGCCAAGTACATCTGCACCGCCGCGGGTGGAAAGTCCACGACGACGGGAACCGCGGCCGTGCTTCAGGGTGACCTGGCCTCGATCAACGGCCTCGACCGCTCGAACGGCTTCATCAACGAGATGGGCTCGGTCTGCCCGGAGATCCACGTCGTGACCTACCCGACGTTGTGGGACGCGGCGACGGCGGTGTCTGACGCGACGACGGCGCTCA
>JBEKSK010000114.1:0-8167 GCA_049517155.1 Solirubrobacteraceae bacterium | reverse complement strand
AACCCCGAGCAGCTGCTCGCCGCCGCCCACGCTTCGTGCTTCTCGATGGCGCTCTCAAACACGCTGGCGCAGGCCGGCACGCCCGCGGAGTCGGTCCGCACCGACGCGGTCGTGACACTGCGCCCGATCGACGGCACGCCGACGATCACCTCGATCGCGCTCAACGTCGTCGGTGTCGTGCCGGGTATCGACGAAGCCGCCTTCCGCGAGTTCGCGGAACAGACCAAGACCGGCTGCATCGTCAGTCGTGCGCTCGCCGCCGTGCCGGAGATGACGGTCGAGGCGACGCTCGAGGGCTGAGCCGCCCGCCCGCCCGGCGCGCGCGCCCGCCCAGCCGCCGGTTGCAACGCCGCGGGCCCCCGGCCGGCCCGCTCTCGCCACGCCCGGCCCCGGCCGGGCGCCGGCCAGGCCCGGGCCCCCGCCCGGCGGCCCGCCGCTTGCCGCGCCCGGCCCCAGCCGTCGCGGCCACGCCGTGCGCTCTCCGGCGCGCTCCGGTCCTCCTGCCAGACTCCGCGGCGTGATCGCGCGCGCCCACGCCCTCGACGCGCTAGCGCGCGAGCACTTCGATGTCGTTGTTATCGGCGGCGGCATCACCGGTGCCGGGGTCGCGCTCGATGCCGCAAGCCGCGGCTACAGCGTCGCGCTGCTCGAACGCGCCGACTACGCCTCCGGGACCTCGAGCCGCTCCAGCAAGCTGGTTCACGGCGGCCTGCGCTACCTGCAGCACTTCGACCTCGGCCTGGTCCGCGAAGCGCTGCTCGAGCGCCAGCTGATGGTCGCGCTGGCGCCGCACCTGGTCGCGCCGCTGGCGATCGTCGTACCCGCCTTCGACGGGGCGCGGCTGGACCGTCTGGTCGGCGTCGGGCTGAATCTCTACGACGTGATGGGGGTCGAACGCCGCCGCGGCCGTCGCGGACCGGCGGACAGCTGGAGCCCGGACCGCCACCGCGTGATCGGCGGCGAGGAGGTGGCCGAACTCCTGCCCGCGCTCGCCGGCCGCCAGCCGACGTCGGGTTATCTGTTCTACGACTGCCAGACCGACGACGTGCGCCTCGTGCTGAGCGTGCTCGCCGAGGCAGAGCGCTTCGGCGCGGTCTGTGCCAACGGCGTGGTGGTCGAGGAGTTGCGCTCACGCGACGATCGCGCCAGCGGTGTCCGCGCGCGCGACCAGCGCAGTGGTGAGACGCTCGTCGTGAGCGCCGCGCACGTCGTCAACGCGACCGGCGTGTGGGCGGACCGGCTGCGCCCTGGCGAGCTTCACGACGAGGCCGAGGTGCCCCGCATCCGCCCGAGCCGCGGGACGCACATCATCTTCGAGCACGCCGATCTGCCACTTGTCGGCGGCACGATCGTGCCGGCCGGGGGAGGGCGCACGATCTTCGCGCTCCCGTGGCTCGGCCACACCCTCGTCGGCACGACCGACAATGACTACGACGGCCCGCTCGAACACGTGCTGCCCGGTGACGCAGATATCGACTACCTGCTCGAGGCCGTCAACGAGTTCTTCGGCTCTGGGCTCGGGCGGGAGCGGATCGCCGGCGCGTTCGCCGGTGTCCGGCCGTTGATCTCGAGCACCGACTCGAAGTCGTCGGTGGACATCTCGCGCAAGGCGGAGTTGTATGAGACCTCCAGCGGCATGGTCACGATCACCGGGGGCAAGCTGACGACCTGGCGGCGGATGGCGAAGCTGACCGTCGATCGGATCGTCGAGTCAGACGGCCGTGACGCTCCCTGCCGCACGCACGAGATCCCGATCGGTCAGGCGATCGACCCCGATGAGCTCGAGCGCGTGCACGGCGTGAGCCCCGCCGCCTACCGTGCCCTGGCCGCCCGCTACGGCCACCGCGCCCACGACGTGCTCGCGATCGCGAGGGCAGAGCCGGCGCTCGGCTCGCCGATCGTCGAAGGGCTGCCGGACCTGCGCGCCGAGGCGGTCTACGCGGCACGCCACGAGCAGGCCGCGACGATCGGCGACGTGCTGCTGCGGCGCACGCGGGTGGGCCTACTCGCGGCCAGGCGAGCGACCGCCGCCGACACGCTCGAACCGCTCGCGACCGCGCTCGGGCGCGAATGCGGGTGGGACGCGCCCCGCCAGGCCGCCGAGATCGCCGCCTTTCGCAGCGAAGCGCAGGCCGAGGGGATCGTCGTGGCGGCGGTGGCAGTGTGAGCGTGCTACTTCGCGCCTGCGGCGAGACGCACACGCTCGACGGGCGGCCATGGCTGATGGGGATCGTCAACGCGACGCCCGACAGCTTCTCCGATGCGGGCCGCCATCCGACGCTCGACGCGCGGGTCGCGCTGGGCGCGCAGCTCGCCGGCGCCGGCGCGCGGGTGATCGACGTCGGCGGCGAGTCGGGCGTCACCAACCGTCCGGCGGTGGCGGTGGCGGAGGAGATCGAGCGCGTCGTGCCTTTGATCGAGCGCCTCGCCGGGCTCCCGGACGTGCTGATCTCGGTCGACACCTACAAGCCGGCGGTGGCTGCCGCGGCGATCGCGGCCGGAGCGGTGATCGTCAACGACGTCAGCGGCCTGCGTGACCCGGAACTGGCCGACGTCTGCGCGGCGACCGGGGCCGCGCTGGTCGTGATGCACACGCGCGCGGCGCCCAAGCAGCGGCTGCAGGATCCCGGTCTCTACGGCGGCGACGTGCTTGCCGACGTGGTCGCGTTTCTCGCGCAGCGCCTCGAGCTGGCGCGCTCGCGCGGCGTCGGCGAGCAGCAGTTGATCGTCGACCCGGGACCCGACTTCGCCAAGACGCCGGTCCAGACGATCGAGCTGATGCGCGGCGCCGCTGCGCTGCACCAGTTTGGCCGGCCGCTGCTGTTCGCGGTCTCGCGCAAGGACTTCGTCGGCGCGCTGACCGGTCGCCCGCCGCGTGAGCGCGGCGCGGGGACGCTCGCGGCGCTGGCCTACGGCATGGAGGTCGGGGCGCAGATCTTCCGTGTCCACGACGTGGCGGCCGCAGCGGATTTCGTGACGGTGCTCGCGACGTTGCGCGGCGAGCTGGAGATCGCGTCGCAGCTGACTCTCCCCGATGAGCTGCGGTGGGAGCGCCCGAGCCAGCAGCTACAGTAGAGAGACCGGGTGCCGGCGGCTGACATCAACGCCGCGGGACGCCTCACACCCATCCCAAAGGAAGACGATGTCCATCATCAGCCCAGCCGATCTCGAGGCGAGCCCGCTCGCCGACCTCCACGCCCTCGCCTCAGCGCTCGGCATCGACGGCTTCCGCCGTCTGCGCAAGGAGGAACTCGCCGAGGCGATCCTTGCCCGCCAGGGCGCCGGCGCCCCACGGCGCTCACGCTCCGCCTCAAGTCGCTCCACCTCGAGTCGAGCCGTGACGGCGGACACCGAGCCCGACGACGGCGACGCCTCGCCCCGCGATGGCGCGGGCGGGGAGCCAGACAGCGACGCCGGCGCCGAACGCCCGGCGCGCTCCGGCCGGCCGCGGCGACGCCGCGGCGGACGCTCGCGAGAGGGCGGCGAGGAGAGCTCCGCGGCGCCGGCTGGCTCGAGCTCTCGCGCGCGAGAGGAGTCTGAGCCGGCCGCGGAGCGCATCGCCGAGGGAGTCGTCGAACTGCTCCCCAACGGGTCGGGGTTCCTGCGCGTCAGGGCCGAGGAGGTCTCCGACGACGATGTCTACATCTCCGCGGCGCAGGCGCGGCGCTGCGAGCTGGTCGGGGGCGATCGCATCAGCGGCCCCGTTCGCCCGGCGCGGCGCTCTGAGCGTCACGCATCGCTGATCCGCATCGACACGATCAACGGGGTCGCCGCCGATCAGGCCGTGGTCGGCACGCGGATCGATGAGGTCGACGTCGACTTCCCGTCCGCGTCGTTCGTTTTAGCCGACGCGCGCCTTGCCTCGTTGCCGCCGTTCGGTCGCGGCTCGCGGGTCGTGATCGCCGGACCGGCGCGCAGCGGCCGCAGCGCCCTGCTTGCGCTGATCGCGGCGGCGCTGGCCGGCACCGAGGGTCTCGACGTGGAGTTGCTCGCCGTCGGTGTGCGCCCAGAGGAGCTATCCGAATACAAGACGCTCGAGCACGCAACCTCCAGCGGGCTCTCCTTCGCCGCCTCGAGCGACGCGCAGGAGGCAGCGGTCGAACAGGCCGCCGAGCGCGGGCGCCGGATCGCGCTGCGCGGCGGCGACAGCGTGCTGCTGATAGATACCCTCGACGGGCTCGGTGCAGGCGCGGCCAGGCGCACGATGGCGTCCGCGCGCAACCTGCGCGGAGCCGGCTCGCTGACCGTCATCGCGACCGCGCGCGCGCCGATCGGTGGCGAGACGACAACGATCGCCCTGCTCACCGATGGCGAGTTCCCCGCGCTCGATACCGCGCAGAGCGGGACGCTGCGCCCCGAGCTCCTCGCGCCGCCGGCCGCCGCGAGGCCGGCCCGTGTCCGCAAGCCGCGCACCACCGCCGCCTCAACCCCCGCCAGCTCGACGCCGCGCGCGACAGCACCTCGCACAAGGGCGCGGCGCAAGCCGGAGCCCGCCGCGCCAGAGGAGTCCGCGGAGCGCGATCGCGACGACGAGTAGCGCCGCCGGTCGGTGCGGACGCACCGCCCCAGGGCCTGTGCCCGCCGCGGCCGGAGCGGCTCTCAGCTGCTGCGGTATGCGACCCGGCCCCAGGAGGGCTCGGGTGAGAGCTCGATCGGCTCGCCGCCGCGGTCGGGCTGGACGTAGGCGAAGGTGTTGGTCTGCTCGTTGAACGCGACGTCGAGCTCGCCCTCGCGCACGCGCTGGTCGAGCCAGGCGCCGCGGAAGACCAGGCGCCGTAGCCAGTGCACCAGCGATCGCTCCGCCGGGCCGATGATCTCCGGCCAGCAGTCGTTGACGTGGTCGCCGAGCCCCGAGGCGGGGTCCAGGATCTCGCCGTTCACGGCGAGGTTGACGAGGTCTTCCAGCTCAGGCTCGTCGAGCCGATCGCCGATGAAGCCCAGGCGCAGAGCGGCCTGTTCGCAACGCTCGCGGAAGTCCGCTTCATTGAAGGTGAAGCGCAACTCTCCGTACTCGAGCACGAAGTCCTCGCCAGAGTTGTAGTTTCCACGTCGCGCAGTGTCCATGAGCAGCCCTTTCCCAAGGGCCGTCGGCATCATAAGCCGCTTTCCTGCATTGGCGACCGCGCTGCACGCTTTCTTTCAGAGCGATAACAACGAGGATCGACATTGGGCTGCCATGAGGGGAGGTCGTCATCGCCCGGCTGAGTGAGCATGGATTGCGCAGAACGGTCGGGGTGCCGGGCCTGTTCGCGACCGCCTACGGCAACGTCGGCTCCTCGATCTACTACGCGCTCGGCCTGGTCGCGGCGCACGCGCTCGGGCTCACACCACTCGTCTTCCTGTTCGCCGGCGGCCTCTTCGCGCTGACCGCGAAGACCTACGCCGAGGGCGCCTCGATGTTCCCCGAGGCGGGCGGATCCTCGTCGTTCGCGCGCCACGCGTTCAACGACTGGATCTCGTTCTTCGCCGGCTGGGCGCTGTCGCTCGACTACATCCTGACGATCGCGATCTCCGCCTACTTCGTGCCGTTCTACGCGAGCGCGCTGCCCGGGCTGCACGCGATCGGTCACCCGCCGGGCAACATCATCGCCGCGCTCGGCGCGCTGGTTGTCCTCGTCGTGCTCAACATCCGCGGCCTCGGCGAGTCCGCGAAGGTCAACTTCATTCTCGCGGTGACGGATCTCGGGACCCAGGTCCTGGTCGTGATCCTCGGCGCGATCCTCGTGCTGAACCCGTCGCTGTTGGTACACCAGGTGCATCTATGGAGCGCGCCGAGCCTCTCCCAGCTGATCTTCGCGCTGTCGATCGCGATGCTCGCCTACACCGGCATCGAGACCGTCTCGAACATGGCAGAGGAGGCCGAGGATCCTGGCAACGACGTGCCCAAGGCGGTCAATCTGGTGCTGATCGCCGTGCTCGGCGTGTACATGGGCATCTCGGTCATCGCGCTGTCGGCACTGCCGGTGACCCACGTCCACGGCGTCTACAGCACACTGCTCGGCGTCGACAAGAACCCGCCGCAAGGATTCGAGTCCGAGCCGGTGCTCGGGATCGTCGACCACCTCGGCCTTTCCGGTGTTCTGCTGAACGCCGCCCAGTACTACGTCGGACTGCTCGCGACGACGATCCTGTTCATCGCGACCAACGCCGGCCTGATCGGCATCTCGCGGCTGTCGTGGTCGCTGTCCGAGCACCGCCAGCTGCCCGGCGTCTTCTCGCGCCTTCACCCGACCTACCGGACGCCGTGGTTCACGATCATCTTCTTCTCGGCTTTCGCGGTGCTGCTGATCACGTTCGCCAACATCAACGTGCTCGGCAACCTGTACTCGTTCGGCGCGATGCTCTCGTTCACGACCGCGCACGCCGCGATCGTCGCGCTGCGCATCAAGGACCCCGATCGCGAGCGCCCGTACCGCATGCCTGGCAACGTGCGCATCCGCGGGCGCCAGATCCCGATCACTGCGGTGATCGGCGGGATCGGGACGTTTCTCGCGTGGGTGGCGGTCGTCGCGCTGCACCCCGAGGCGAAATACGTCGGCATCCCATGGATGGTCGTCGGGATGGTCGGCTACGTGGTCTATCGCAAGCGCTCCGGCCTCAGCCTGTCCAAGAGCGTCATCGTGGTGCGCCCCGAACGCCCGCCCGACTTCCACGAGCTCGGCTACCGCACGGCGCTGGTGCCGATCTTCGGCGCCGACGTGAGCGCGCAGACGCTCGTCAGCGCGGCCAAGCTGATCGGCAAGGACGGGATCGTCTACGCCGTGTTCGTGCTGCCGGTCCCGCGCCAGCTGTCGCTTGACTCCGGGCTCGAGGCCGAGGAGGCGCTGGGGCGCTCGATCCTCGAGAGCGCGCGCATCCAGGGGCGCCGTGCCGGGATCAAGGTTCACACGGGCCTGATCCGGGCGCGCAACCCCGGCGCGGCGCTCGCTGACGAGGCCCTGCGGATCGGCGCCGACGTGATCTACCTCTCCACCCGACACGCCCCCTCCAGCGAGCAGCGCATCGGCCTGACCGCTTCCTACCTGCTCGACCGCCGGCCCTGCCGCATCGTGATCGAGACCGACAGCGCCGCGCCCGGCTCGCTCGCCCTCGCCTGATCGCGCTCGCCGGGTCACGACGGATGCGTGCGTGTGCCCGGAGCGGGGGTGCACACACGCTGCCGGGAGGATGCACCGACGGTCACCAGGTATGCGCCCTCCGCTGGTGCATCCCGGTCGGGAGGGGAATGGGCCGGCGCGAAAGGCCCCGCCGCCGCCGGGCTGGTGCGCATGTCGTGATGGGAAAGTGGATGCAAGTGGGAGAGAAGTGTGGATTTGTGTTGCAAAGTGGGGGAGACGTGCTACGGTCCCGCGAAGCGAACCGGGGTGGATGGGTTCCTCCCGCCTCTTCCAGCCCGGTTCGACCTTCTTTGCGAAGCAGACCGGCATGGCGTTCCGCGGCTACTACGACAACACCCTCGACGCGAAAAACCGGCTGACGATTCCGGCAAAGCTGCGCAAGGCGCTCGCCGACGGCGTGGTCGTGGCGCTGCAGCGCGACGCCCCGGAGTGCGTGGCGATCTGGTGTCCCGACGACTATGAGGACTACGTCGGCGGCCTGCTCGGCGGCATCGACCGGCTCTCCCCGGACTACGGCGCGGTCGAGCGCTTCACCAACGCCTGGTCGCAGGAGCTCGAGCTCGACGCCGCCGGGCGCGTGATGGTGCCTTCGAAGATGCTCGCCAAGGCCGGCCTCGGCAAGGAGGTGGCCGTGATCGGCGCCGGCAACCGCCTGGAGATCTGGGACCGCGAGGCCTGGGCGCGCGTGAGCGATCAGATCGTCAGCACCGTCAAGGAGATCGGACCGGGATCGTCAAGTGGCCACACTTCTTGAGATGACGATCACGCATGTGCCCGTGCTGGCCGGTGAGCTGATCGAGATGCTCGACCCCCAGCCCGGCGCGCTCGCCGTCGACTGCACCGTCGGCGGCGGCGGTCACGCGCGGCTGATCGCCGAGCGGATCGGCCGCAGCGGCACGCTGATCGGGATCATCGACTGGCCACACTGCTTGAGATGACGATCAACCACGTGCCCGTCCTGGCCGGCGAGCTGAACGAGCTGCTCGACCCACAGCCCGGTTCACTCGCCGTCGACTGCTCCGTCGGCGGTGGCGGCCACGCACGCCTGA
>JBEKSK010000113.1:0-8197 GCA_049517155.1 Solirubrobacteraceae bacterium | reverse complement strand
AAAGAAACGCCATAAGACATCATAACACATGGCTCCGGCTCGTACTGCTGGCGAACCGAGATGAGCTCTCGCCCCGCGTCGGTGATCGCGAACTGCTTGCGCCCGTCGGGTTCCTCCGAGCGAATCAGGCCCTCGTCCTCGAGTTGGGCCAGTGCCGGGTACACCGAGCCGGGACTGGGGCGCCAGACGCCGTTGGAGCGCCGCTCGATCTCCTGCATGATCGCGTAGCCGTTGCGCGGCTCCTCAGCCAACAGCAGCAGCGCCGCCGTGCGGATGTCGCCACGCCGGGCCTTGCCGCCGTGGCGGCCGAAGCCGCGCGGGCCGCCGAAGCCGCGAGGGCCGCCAAAGCCGAAGGGTGGTCCGAACCCGCCGAAACCTCCGGGGCCGGGGCCGCCTTCGCCGCGCTGCATGAACAGCATGCTCTTGAGTGGGCGGCGGCAGAACGTGCCGCCGGCGTAACTTCCAGTCATTGGTCTGCTCCTCGTTACGTGTTTCACAGTACGGTCACGATATATCGCAGAGTGTCGCCTGTCAAGTGGTTTGCGTCCGCGTGGCGGTCCCGGCAGCGGCCGGAAGGTAGGGTTTGGGTCGGGATGGACAGCGCGCTGCCAAGAGCGATCGACGTCCGCCAGCTGGGACACGAGCGCCTGATCTGCTGCTTCCTGCTCGGCGATGTTCTGATCGACTGCGGACCCGCGTCGCGTGTCGAGACGCTGCTTGAGGAGCTGGGCGACAGCCGCCCTCGCGTGCTCGCGCTGACGCACATTCACCTCGACCACGCCGGTGCCGCCGGCGCCCTCGTCGAGCGCTGGCCCGACCTCGAGGTTTGGGTGCACGAGCGCGGCGCCCCGCACATGATCGACCCGAGCCGGCTGCTGGCGAGTGCCACTCGCCTCTACGGCGAGGATATGCAGCGCCTGTGGGGGGAGGTCGTGCCGGTGCCGGCGGCAAACGTCCACGCGCTTGCGGGCGGCGAGGAGCTGGACGGCCTGGCGGTCGCCTACACCCCGGGACACGCCTCCCACCACGTGAGCTACTGGCACGCTGCGAGCGCCACCGCGTTCGTCGGCGACGTCGCCGGGGTTCGCGTCGCCCCGAGTCCCTACGTGCTGGCGCCGACGCCGCCGCCGGACATCGACGTCGAGCTCTGGCATGACTCGATCGCGCGACTGCGCGAGTGGCATCCGGAGCGGCTCGCGATCACTCACTTCGGCTTCTGCGACGACCCCAGCGCCCAGCTCGACGGCATCGAGCGCGCGCTCGAGCACTCCGCGCAACTGGCGCGCGAGGGGTCGCTCGAGCAGTTCGTCGCCGCGCTTCGCCAGGAGATCGACGCCGATCAGGGCGCCCGCGACGGCGCCGCCTACTCGCTCGGCGCGCCGCTCGATCAGTGCTACGCCGGACTCGAGCGCTACTGGTCGCGGCGCGAGCAGGCGCGATGAGCGCCACCGTCGAGCAGCCACGCACAGCAGGACCGGCCGACGCGGTCGGCGGGCGCTGGAAGGTGATCGTGCGAAACGACGATCACAACACCTTCGATCACGTCGCCAAGACGCTTGCCCGCGTGATCCCCGCCGTCACGCTCGATCAGGGGTACGAGTTCGCGAGCCGCATCCACAATGGCGGGCTCGCGATCGTCTGGAGCGGCCACCTCGAGGCGGCGGAGCACTACTGGGCGATGCTGCGCTCAGCCGGCCTGACGATGGCGCCGCTCGAGCAGGATTGAGCCGCCGGTCCGCGCGAAGCCCCGGGCGCGGGCGTCAGTGGCCGTTGGCCGGCGAGGCTGCGGCGGGCGCGTGGCGGACGGCCTCGCCGCGGCAGACGAGATCGTTCCAGGCGTAGACCACGGGAACCTGGAACCAGCCCTGGCAGTAGATGCGAAAGTCGGTCATCTCCGGGCCGGCCCAGAAGCGGTCCCAGTCGAGATGCTCCTCGAACTCGAGCACCTGGAGAAATTTGTAGCGGTCGTCACGCCCGCGGTAAACCGCGTAGCTCGTTGCGCCGTAGCGGACCGAGAGGGCTGAG
This sequence comes from Solirubrobacteraceae bacterium, assembly GCA_049517155.1. Taxonomy (GTDB): domain Bacteria; phylum Actinomycetota; class Thermoleophilia; order Solirubrobacterales; family Solirubrobacteraceae; genus Palsa-513. The sequence continues at coordinate 6,172 of JBEKSK010000113.1, read as the reverse complement.
ATCCGCTCGAGCTCGGCCTGCAGCTGGTCGCCGCGGAAGCCGGTCGCATACCACGGAACGTGTACGACGCCGGCCATCAGAGCGCCACGGCGCCGCGGCTGTGGTGGCGGCCCGCAGGGGCCGGCTGGGCTCGTTCGAGGGCCATCGCGCCGGCAATCGTATATCGCCGTCGCTCAGACGAGCCCGGTGGCGAACGGAAGCTCGACGACCGTGGCCGTGCCGTCGTGCCCGGCGAGCGTCAGGCGAGCCCCGGGCTCGGCCTCGCGGCGCACCAGGGCGAGCCCGATCGGGCCGAACCTCGGCGAGGCGGCAAACGAGGCGAGCGTGCCAACCGGTCGCTCACCGAGCAGAAGCTCGCGACCCGGGGAGACCGGCTGGCTCAGCGCCAGCCCGCGCAGATGGCGGTTGGGCCGGCCCTTCCAGTAGAGCCGGGCGACCGTCTCCTGGCCGATGTAGCAGCCCTTCGTGTAGGAGACGGCACGCTCGTGCAGACCGGCCTCCTGCGGCATCGTGCTCTCGTCCATCTCGACACCGAAACGAGGCCTTCCCCGTTCGATACGCAGCGTCTCGGCGGTCGTCTCATCGATCGCCCTCGCGCCCGCGGCGAGCAGCGCGGCGTTCACCGTCTCGGTGTCCTCACTCGCGCACAGCACATCCACCCCAAGGTCGGTGCGGACCAGGCGCACCGGCCGCCCCGCCAAGGAGGCGGCCAGGTGGTCGTGCTCGGCGGGGCCCGGCGGCGTGGCGAGCACACGCTCGGCGGCCGGGCCGATCAGCGACAGCAGGCCGCACTGCAGCGTGCGCTTGTGCAGCTCGGCGTCGTAGCCCAGACGGAACTGCTGCAGCGCATCAAATAGCGCCTGAAGCGCGACGCGCTCGGTGTCGAGCAGCAGCTCCTCTTCGCTTCGCAGCACGCGCACCTGCGCGAGCATGCGGCCGTTGTGCGTCAGCAGCGCCGCTTCCTGTCCGCTCCCGGCCGATAGCGCCGAGACGTCGTTGGAGAGCACGGAGTCAAGGAAAGCGATCGCCTGCGGACCGCTCAGCGCGAGCTTGCCGGCCTGCGAGCGATCGAGCAGCGCCACGTCCTCAGCAGCCGCCCGGTATTGCGGATCGACCGTCGCGAGCGCCACGTCGCGAGCATAACAACACGTCTTTGCGCACCGGCGAGGGCCCGCGGGTAGGCTTTGCGGCGATGGCACTCGCCGACACCTTCCAGGCGATCGTCGACTCGCTTCCGGACGACTGGACCGACCTGGAGCTGGATCTGCGGATCGCTGACGAGACGCGCTACGTCGACGCGGCGGTGTTCCTCGTCGTGGCCAACGCGCAGCCCTATTCCAAGCACGACTGGCACTGGCGGCTGCTGGTCGCGCATCGCTTCGGCCACGCGGCGTCGGTCGACGCCGTGCACATGGCACTCGGTCTGCTCGACGACGCGGGGCTCGACGGCGAGCTGGCGCTGCGCGAGGTTCGCACGGGCCGCGTCCCGGTCGAGTCCGAGTGGGGTCGCCCGCAGTCGCTGCGCGACGAGATGCGCGAGATCAACGCGCAGTAGCGAGCAGGGCGGCCAGCAGCGCCGGGCCCTCGCGGGCGATGCGCGAGCGCGGCACGACCACCTCGATCCCGCCGGCCAGCGCCCGCGTGCGCACGTCGGTCTCGACGTGCGAGAAGAAGGCGAGCACCGGCGGGCGCGGCCGGGCCAGCGTGGCGATCCGGGAGTCCGCGTCGTGCGTGAGGTCGGCGACGATCGCGTCGGCGCCGGGGTCCGGGCCGGGCCCAAGCGTCACCTCATGGCCCGCGGCCTCGAGGTCGGAGCGCAGCCGCGAGCCGAACAGCAGGTCGTCGGTCAGAACGTGAACCCGAGCCACCCCGCAGACGATACGGGTCTGGACCCACCCTGATCGACGCCGGAATGCCGCCACGCTCTTGGCCGTCTGAACAGACCTCGGCGCGGCTGCGCAGATGCCGCCACGCGCGTCTGATCAGCCGAACAGGTCTTCGGCGCGGCTGCGTAGCAACGCCGCGGCGCCGGGCCCGTCCTGCTCTGTCACGTGCGCGCCCAGTCCGCGCACGATGACGACCGGCTCACCGGAGTCCTTTGCGCGCGCGAGGTCGGCCGCGGCGGCGACCGCGTCGGCGACCGCGATCACGCTGGCGTGCAGCTCCCGCCCGCGCTGATCGTGGCGCCCGCGCCAGTCGTCAAGCGGCGTCAGGCCCGCAACGCCGATCGCGGTATCGAGCTGCCCGAGGCGCCAGGCGCGCCCAAAGCTGTCGGTGATCACGACGGCGGGAGCCCGGCCCGTCACTTCGCGCAGGCGGGCGCGCAGTTCGCGCGCAGCGCCGTCGGGGTCGCGCGGCAGCAGCACGACGGTGTCCTCCGCGGGAGCGTTGGATTCGTCCACACCCGCATTCGCGCAGACGAAGCCGTCGTGCGTACGGACGATCAGCACACCGCGCTCCGCCCGCAGCAGCTCGCTTGACTCATCGAGGATCGCCTGCACGTGACGCGGGTCCTTCGCGTGCTCGGCGGCGAGCGCCTTAGCGCGCTCGCCTGGCTCGATGTCGGCGAGCCGGCGCACCCGGCCCTGCGCCTTTGACACGGCCTTGTGGGCGACCACCACGATCTCAGCGTCGGCGAGCTCTCCCGCGGCGGCGGCGATCAGCGCGGCGAGGTCGTCTCCCCGCTCGATCTCTGGCAGGCCGCGCAGCGCAAAGGCCGAGATCCGGGCGCTCACAGCTCCGCCAGCACGGCGCTCGTGGCGCGATCGCGGCCGGCCAGCGCCAGGCGCAGCGCGGCGAGGTCCTCGGGGGTGTCGACGTCCAAAAGCAGTGCCGGCAGCGCCTCGACGTGCCACGACGCGCCGGCTTCGCTCGCCCGCAGCCGGTGGCGCTCAAAGCTGCCGGGGCCGAAGCCCGGCTCGATCGCGTCCGGCGGCGTCAGCAGCAGCGCGTTGGTACCGCTGCCGTGGCGGTCGGCGACGATCGTCACCGCCGGCGGCGCGCTCACCCGGTCGAGCAGTACCCGCAGGTCCGCGCTGGCCAGCGCTGGGCAGTCGCCGGGGACCAGCAGCGCCCGTTCGTAGCCGTTATGGATCGAGTGCGCGATGCCGACCAGGGCGGCGCCGCTCTGGCCGGCCTCCGCCGGGTCCGCCAGGACCGCTGCGCCACGGTCGCGGGCGAGCGACGCGACGGCCGGCTCGTTTGTCACGATCACGGCGTCGAGTCCGCCGGTCGCGACCAGCGCGTCAAGTACGTCGCTCACCATCGCCTGCGCGAGCCGGCGCCGCTGCGCCGGCCCGAGCTGCTCGCCCAGGCGCGTCTTTGCCAGCTCGAATCGCTTCACCGGAAGGATCGCCAGCGTGCGCATCAGCGGCTCAGCTCGTCCGCCAGTTCGAGCACCTGACCGGCGAGCCGCCGGCGGGCCGCGGGACTGTCCATCAGCGTGTCGAGCTCGAGCGAGCGGATCCCCTCGACGGGCTCATCGGCGACGATCGCGTCAAGCAGCGGCGCGTAGCGCCGCGCGACCCCGGCGGCATCGGCGCTCTCGCCGGCCCACGCCATGCAGGCGGCCGTCGGCCCCTTCAGCACTGCGCCGCCGACGATCGGACTGACCGCGATGACCGGGGCGGCCGAGGCCGCGATCGCGCTGCGAATCGCGTCGACAGCGAGGATCGGGCCGATCGAGATGACCGGGTTCGAAGGCCCGATGATGATCGCCCGCGCGTCGCGGAGCGCGGCGAGGGCGCCGGGCGATCCGCTTGCCTGCGCGGCGCCATCGAAGCGGATGTCGTCGATCGGCGCAGCGCCCTGGCGCGCGATCAGGAACTCCTGCAGCGAGAGGGTCTCCGCGCCGCTGCGGAGCGTCGTTCGCACACGCTCGTCGCTCATCGGGATGACGGCCGCGCCGACTCCGAGCGCGCGTGTGAGACTGGCATGCGCCTCGCTCAAACTCGCACCGGCCTCCAGCCGGCGGCGTCGCTCCAGGCAGAACGCGAGGTCGCGGTCGCCGAGTGAGAACCAGACGTCGGCCCCGAGTTCGCGCAGCATCTCCATTGCCGAGAAGCTGTCTCCATCGATCCCCCAGCCACGCGCGTCGATCCGGTCCGCCAGCCAGTAGCTGACGAGATCCGGATCGGGCGAGACGTAGGCGCCGTGGATCTCGATGTCGTCGCCGGTGTTGGCGATCACCGAGAGCTCTTCGCCGAGCACGTCGTAGAGACCACGGGCCAGCTTCGCGCCGCCGGTCCCGCCGGAGAGCAGGACGACGCTCACCAGAGCGAGTCGGGAAGCCCCGTGAGGCGGATCCCGGCGTGCACCTTGTGGCGCACGTTCACGGAGATCAGCAGCGCCGTCAGCGACTCGGTGATCCGCGCCATCTCGAGCCGGCCGGCATCGACGCAGCGCAAGCCCTCGACGCGGTCAAGCAGCGCCGCGACGCGCGCCTTGTCCGCCTTGCGGTCGCCGGCCAGCAGCACATCCTCCGCGAGCCGGTGCGACCGGTCTTCGAGCGCCGCTGCGCTGACGGTGTGCAGAGCAGCAACGACGCTCACGCCCTCGGGGACGATCTCCTGCGCCTGCTGGGCGGCCGAGCCCTGCCAGACGCCGAGCATCCGCGTCGGCTTACCGCCGACGGCAGCCGCCAGTGGGACCGTCGCGTCGATCAGCAACTGGCCGGCGCGCATGGCCGGAGCGATGTGGCTGAGCGTCTCGTGGTGGCTGCGAAACGGCACGCTCAAGACCACAAGCTCGTTTGCCGCCGCCGCCTGCGCGTTCTCCGCGCCGCTGACGCGGCCTTCAGGCACCGCCGCGAGTACACGCGCCGCAGCTTCCTGCGCGCGGTCGGCGTCGCGCGAGCCGATCGTCACCGCGACGGAGGCGCCGGCCAAGCGCACCGCGAGACCGAAGCCGAGCGCACCCGACGCGCCGATGATCGTGACGGAGCTGTCGGGGGCGGACACGCGCGCGCAGTATACGGCGCGCCGGAGAGCGCCCCGGAGGTCCGCTGTCGCGAGCGCGTGCGCTGCGTGCGCCGCAGGGTCCGGTCGCGACCCGACTCCACGCCCGTGGTCGTGGTGGCAGCGGGTAAGGTCCCGGCGATGGCCGAGCCCCCCGACCTGCGTGCGGCGGACAGCGACCGCGACCGTGTCGCGGCCGATCTGCGCGAGCACTTTGCGGCCGGCCGGCTCGGGCAGGAGGAGCTTGGCGAGCGGCTTGAGTTGGTCTACGCGTCCAGGACGCTGGCCGAGCTCGAGCGTGTGGGAGCCGACCTTCCGGATCCGCGGCCGCTGCCTGTGCCCGCCGGCTCGCGCGAGCTCGCCCGCCGGCGGATCTATCAGGACGCAGGCGCGGTCGTGATCTTGGACCTGGGGTGCGTCGCGGTCTGGGCGGCAACCGGGTCAGGCGGTTCGTTCTGGCCCGAGTACGTGATTCTGTTCTCGGTCCTGCGGCTGGCCCGCGACGCCTGGCGGCTGCTCGGCCCTGCGCCCGAGCGGGCACGGCACGCGCACGGGCACGGTCAACGGCGGGCTCGCCACGGTAGCCGGCGGCTCGACTGACGCCGCCTCTGCGGCGGACTCGTTGCGTAGAGTCCGCCCGGTGGACTCCGCAGCCGAACTGCTCGAGATCGCAAGCGAGGCCGCGAAGACCGCTGGTGCGCTGCTGCAAGAGCGCTTTGATGCCGGTCGTGAGTCGCACGTCAGCGCCAAGTCGACTCCCACCGACCCGGTCAGCGAGGCCGACCTTGCCTCCCAGCGCGCCATCCGGGCCGTGCTTGCAAAGCGCCGGCCGCAGGACGGGCTGCTCGCGGAGGAGGAGGGCGCCGACCAGGTCGGCCCGAGCGGTCTGCGCTGGGTCGTCGACCCGCTCGACGGAACCGTCAATTTCCTCTACGGGCTGCCGCAGTGGAGTGTCAGCGTCGCGGTCTGCGACGAGCAGGGAGCCCTCGCCGGAGCGATCCACGCGCCGATGACCGCCGAGTTCTTCAGCGCGGTGCGCGGCGAGTTGCCGCGGCGAAACGGCGTCGAGCTTGCCTGGCGGGGCGACGCGGCGCCGCAGCTCGGCCAGGCGCTCGTCGCAACCGGCTTTGCCTATGCCTCGCAGGTCCGCGCCGAGCAGGCGGAACTGCTCACGCGCCTGCTGCCGCGGGTCCGCGACATCCGCCGCTTCGGTGTGG
>JBEKSK010000112.1:0-8207 GCA_049517155.1 Solirubrobacteraceae bacterium | reverse complement strand
TTCTGACCGACTAACCGACGACCTTCTCGAGGATCTCGTCGGAGACTTCGAAGTTGGCGTGGACCGCACCCACGTCGTCGTTGTCCTCAAGCGCGTCGATCAGCTTGAACAGCTTGGTCGCGCTGGCCTCATCGAGCTCGACGCGGGTCGTGGGCCGCTGGAGCACCTCGGCGCTCTCGATCTCGATTCCGGCCGCCTCGATCGCGGCGCGCACCGCCGACAGCTCGCTTGGCGCGGCGATCACCTCGAGTATGTCGTCGTCGGCGACGATGTCCTGGGCCCCGGCCTCGACCGCAACCAGCAGGTCGTCCTCGTCGTAGCGCCCCCCATCCACCAGCACCACGCCGCGCTTCTCGAAAAGGTAGGAGACGCTGCCCGGCTCGCCGAGGTTGCCGCCATGCTTGGAGAGCAGGTGGCGGACGTCGGCGCCGGTGCGGTTGCGGTTCTCGGTGTAGGCCTCGATCAGCAGCGCCACGCCGCCGGGCCCGTAGCCCTCGTACAGCACCGCCTCGATCGCGTCGGCGTCGGCGCCGGCGCCGGCGCCCTTGGCGATCGCGCGCTCGATGTTGTCCTTGGGCATCGAGGCGTCCTTCGCCTTCTGAATCGCGTTGGTCAGCGCGGCGTTGGCCTCCGGATCGCCGCCGCCCTCGCGCGCGGCAAGCGAGATCGCCCGTGCCAGCTTCGTGAATTGGGCGCCGCGGCGGGCATCGACGATCGCCTTCTTGTGCTTGATCCCCGCCCATTTCGAATGTCCAGACATTCAGGGGATTCTACGAGTCCGCCCGGCCGGCGCCGTTCGCGTCCCACCGCGCGCGTCGCCGAGCGCAGCACGTAGCATGCGGGCGATGACTCTCGACCCCGGCATCTTCAAGGCCTACGACATCCGTGGCCTCTACGGCTCCCAGATCGACGGCGACCTCGCCGAGCAGATCGGCCGCGCCTTCGCACGCGTGCTCGGCGGCCTGGCCGGCAAGCCGACTCCCGATCTGCGCGTCGCGCTCGGACATGACATGCGCCTGAGCGCGCCCGAGCTCCACGCCCGCTACGCCGCCGGGCTGATCGCGGAAGGGGTCCACGTGTTCGACGCCGGCGAGGTCGCGACCGAGGTCGTCTACTTCCTGATCGGATCCCGCGAGCTCGACGGCGGGCTGATCTGCACCGCCTCGCACAATCCGAAGGCCTACACCGGTGCGAAGCTGATCCGCGAGGGCGCGATGGCGCTCTCCGGCGACACCGGCATCGGCGACATCCGCGCGCTGATCGAGGCAGGTCTGCCTGATCCCCCGGGCGGCGGCGAGATCGAGCGCATCGGCTGGGGCGAGCCATTCCGCGCAGCCGCGACGGCGTTCATCGATCCCGCCGAAATCGGCGGGCTTAAGGTGGTCCTCGACGGCGGTAACGGCATGGCCGGCCCGACCGTCGGACCGATCCTCGAACGCCTCGACCTCGAGCTGATCCCGACCTACTGGGTCCCGGACGGCAACTTTCCCGGCCACGAGCCAAACCCGCTGCTGCCCGAGAATCGCGAGCTCGTGATCGCCGCCGTGCGCGAGAACGGCGCCGATCTGGCGATCGCCTTCGACGGCGACGCCGACCGCTGCTTCATCATCGACGAGACCGGCGAGTTCATTCCCGGCGACTTCGTCACGGCGCTGCTGGCCGGCTCGCTGCTGCGCACGCATCCGGGCGCCGCCATCCTCTACGACGTGCGTGCCAGCCGCGCCGTCGCCGACACCGTGGCGGCCGCCGGCGGCCAGGCCTTTCGCAACCGCGTCGGCCACGCCTTCTTCAAGCAGCGCATGCGCAATGAGGGATCGCTGTTCGGAGGCGAGGTCTCCGGCCACTACTACTTCCACGACTTCTACTGCGCCGACTCCGGCACGATCCCGGCATTGCTGATGCTCGAGCTCTGCTCGCGCGAGGGGCGCCCGCTGTCGGAGCTGCTGGCACCCTTCCGCGCGCGCTATTTCATCTCGGGCGAGATCAACAGCGAGGTGGCCGACCCGCAGGCGAAGTTTGCGCAGATCTCAGAACGCTACGCCGACGCGCGCCAGGACACCCTCGACGGGATATCGATCGACTACGACGACTGGCACTTCAACGTGCGCTCGTCGAACACCGAGCCGCTGCTGCGCCTATGCCTCGAGTCACTGGTCTCGCACGAGGACATGGAGCGCCGCCGCGATGAGGTGCTGGCCCTGATCCGCGGCTGATTGATTTAGGCGACCGCTACCGCGGTCGATCGCCAGCCGCGTCGAGTTCTGCGATGCGCTCGATGTTGTCGCGGTCGCTGCGCTCAGCGCTTGGCGCCGTCGCGAACCATGCGTCGAGAATCTCGCCGAGCACGCCCTCGCCGACCGCTCGCAGGCTGAGCGCGAGCGCGTTCGCGTCATTCCAGCGCCGCGCGCCCGCGGCGGTCACCGCGTCGCCGCACAGGGCGGCGCGAACGCCGGCGACCTTGTTGGCGGCGATCGCCGCGCCGGTGCCGGTCCAGCAGCAGACGATCGCCTGCTCGGCCCGCCCGGCCGCGACGTCCTGCGCCGCAGCGGCCGATCCGAAGGCCCAGTCGGCGCGCTCGCCGTCCGCCAGCGCCCCGTGCACGATCGCCTCGTGGCCGCGCTCGCTCAGCTCCTCGAGCAGGAACTGCGCGAGCGCCGAGCGCTCGTCAGCGGCTACCGCGATCCGCATCGGCGCAGTATCACAGCTGCTCGAGCAGCCGGCGATGCAGACGCGTTTCGCCGATCAGCTCGGGATGGAACGCGACCGCGAGGATCCGTCCCGCACTGACCGCGACGGCGTGCCCGGCGACCGCCGCCAGCACGCTGATGTCCGAAGCGTGCTCGGCGACCCACGGCGCGCGGATGAACACGGCGTGAAAGGGCGCCTCGAAGCCCGCGAGCGCGACGTCGCCCTCAAAGCTTCGAACCTGCCGGCCGAAGGCGTTGCGCTCGCAGCGCATGTCGAGCACGTTGAGGTGGTCGCGGTCGAGCATGATCATCCCCGCGCAGGTCGCGAGCACGGGCACGCGCGCGCACAGCTCGCGCAGCGGCTCGGCGAGGCCCTCCCGCTCGATCCCGAGCGTCATCGTCGTCGACTCCCCGCCCGGCAGCACGATCGCCCCCAGGCCCTCGAGGTCGTCCGCCACGCGCACCTCGCGCACGCTCGCGCCGAGCTCTGCAAGAACGGCGCCGTGTGCCTCAAAGTCGCCCTGCAGCGCGAGCACGCCAACCGCGCCTGGCATCAGTGCTCCCTACCAGCCGCGATGGGACAGCAGCTGCTCGTCGGGCAGCTTGCGCGACTCGAGGCTCGACATCGCGCTGCCGAGCCCCTCGGAGGCCGCGGCGACCCGCTCGGGATCGGCGAAGTTGGTTGTCGCATCGACGATCGCGGCGGCCCGCGCCGCGGGATCCTCGGACTTGAAGATGCCGGATCCGACGAACACCCCTTCGGCGCCCAGTTGCATCACAAGCGACGCGTCGGCCGGGGTGGCGATCCCGCCGGCGCAGAACACCACGACCGGCAGGCGCCCGTCGGCCGCGACCGAGCGCACCAGGTCGAGCGGCGCACCCAGCTCCTTCGCTGCGGCGGCCAATTCCTCGTCGCGCAGGCCATGGAGGCGTCGGATCTCGCCGCCGATCGCCCGCAGGTGGCGGACCGCCTCGACGATATCGCCGGTGCCCGCCTCGCCCTTCGAACGGATCATCGCGGCACCTTCGGCGATCCGCCGCAGCGCCTCGCCCAGGTTCGTCGCCCCGCACACGAACGGGACCTTGAAGCGCCACTTGTCGATGTGGTTGGCCTCGTCGGCGGGCGTCAGCACCTCCGACTCGTCGATGTAGTCGACCTCCAGGGCCTCGAGCACCTGTGCCTCGGCGAAGTGCCCGATGCGAGCCTTTGCCATGACCGGGATCGACACCGTCTGCTGGATCGCGCGGATCATCGCCGGGTCCGACATGCGCGCGACGCCGCCGTCGCGGCGGATGTCGGAAGGCACGCGCTCGAGCGCCATCACCGCGCACGCGCCGGCATCCTCGGCGACGCGCGCCTGCTCCGGCGTGACGACGTCCATGATCACGCCGCCCTTGAGCATCTCGGCCAGGCCGGCCTTGACGCGAAATGTCGCCTCGTCGTGCATGCACGATGAAGTCTACGCGGCGCGAACCGCGGGTGATCGAATCTCTGCGCCGCCCGTGCTACTTCAAGCGGAAGGCCTTGATCCGGTCTGCGTACTGCTCCTCGTCACGCGAGTAGACGCCGTAGGCGATCGCCTGCAGCATGCTCAGCAGGGCCGTGTGCGAACGCACGTAGGCCGGGCTGTTGGAGGAGTAATAGAGCTTGATCTGGGCGAGCTTGGCGACCTCCGAGAGCGTCGCATCGGTGATCGCCATGGTCAGCGCCTTGCGGTGACGCGCCAGCTTCATCGCACGCACCACGAGCGCGTGCGGGCGCCCGGCGGACAGCGCGATCACCAGCGTGTCGCTGTCGATCCGTCCGAGCCGGCTGAGCGCCTCCTGGGACGGACTCGCGACCAGCTCGGCCCGAAGGTCGAGCAGCATCAGCAGATGCCTCAGGTAGCTCGCGAAGAACGCCATCTGGTCGGTTCCGGCGATGACAATCCGATCGGCCGATGCGATCGCGGCAATTGCGCGCTCGACGGTCGCCCGGCTGGCCTTGCGAGCGCTCTCCTCGACGTTCGCGTAGTCCGCCGCGATCGAGGTCTCGAACTCCGTGCGCTCGATCGAGAACAGCGGCGCCGACCCCTCGCTGGGCGCTCCGTGCGCCCTCTTGTATTCCTCCCGTGCAGCCCTCTGCAGCTCGGGGAAGCCCTCGAAGCCGAGCGCCTGCGAGAAGCGCACGACCGTGGAGCTCGAGGTGTTCGCGCGGCGGGCCAGCTCTTCGGCGGTCTGGAAGGCCGCCTCGTCGAGGTGATCGATGATGTACTGGGCGACGTCCTTCTGCGAGCGCGAGCACTCGTCGAAGCGCGACTGGATGTAGCTCGAGAGCGTCTGCGGCCCCGTGCCGCCGGCGCTCGGTACGGCGATCTCACCTGCTGGTCTCTTCATAAGTGTGGTTGTCATTCGACGGTCCGTTTCCCACTTCCTCCAACGATGGCCGTGATCCGTGGTCGCGAGTACCACGTAACTACCCTTCGCAACGATGGTTCGCCGCGCCCGCCCACTCCCCTGCTTGGGGCCTGTCCTGCCAGGTCCTCCCGGCTGCGGCTTCGGCCACGTTCCGGGGCCGTCGTCCTCGCGCTCGCCTGCGCCCCTGGCGTTCGCTCCGCACCGCGCCCTTGGCCGGCTCGGTCCATGGCCACCCCGGACCCTCGATCCCTACGGCGATGGACCCTCAGGCACCGCCCGCTCGCCGACGCCCGCGCCGCACGCGTGAGGATCGCGGTCGTCGGCGGCGGCGTTTCCGGCCTGGTCGCGGCTCACAGCCTGCACGGCCGCCACGAGGTCACGCTGTTCGAAGCCGACCGGCGCCTCGGCGGTCACACTAACACGGTCACGGTCGAGCGGGCGAGCGGCACCTGGCACATCGACACCGGCTTCATCGTGCTCAACGACCGCAACTACCCGCAGTTTCGCGCCCTCCTCGACGCGGCCGGTGTCGGCCTCCAGCCCACACACATGGGCTTCTCGGTCAAGGGCGAGGACGAGGACTTCGAGTTCGCCGGCACTCCGCGCGGGGTCTTCTGCCAGCGCGCGAACCTCGGACGCCGCCCGTTCTGGCGGATGCTCGCGGACCTGCGCCGCTTCAACGCCGCGCTGCGAGCGGTGCTCGCCAGCCCGGTCAGCGAGGAGCGCTCGCTCGCTCAGTTCGTGCGCGACGGCGGCTACTCGAGTTGGTTCATCGACCGCCTGATCGTGCCGCAGGCCTCTGCGGTCTGGTCCGCGCAGCCCGCGGCGATGTGGAGCTTCCCGGTCCGCTTCATGGCCGAGTTCTTCGCCAACCACGGGATGCTCGGATTTGTCGACCGTCCGCATTGGCAGACGGTGACCGGGGGGGCGGCGCGCTATGTCGAGGCGCTCAGCCGGCCCTTCGCCGGCCGTATCCGGCTTGCCTCGCCCGTGCAGGCGGTGCGCCGCGACGCGGACGGCGTGACACTGCGCACGCGTGCAACTGCGGACGAGCGTTTCGACGAGGTGATCCTCGCCTGCCACGCCGACCAGGCTCTGGCCGCGCTGGCGGACGCCTCGCCGCTCGAGCGCGAGATCCTCCAGTCCTTCCCCTACCAGCCCAACGAGGCCGTGCTGCACACCGACAGCTCGCTGCTCCCGCGCCGCGCCGCCGCCCGCCAGGCCTGGAATTACCACCTGTTCGCGCAGCCCCGCCCGCTGAGCACCGTGACCTACTACATGAACCACCTGCAGCGCCTGGACGCCCCGGAGGATTTCTGCGTCTCGCTGAACATGAGCGAGGCGATCGATGCCTCGCGGATCATCGCCAGCTTCTCCTACACGCACCCCGTCTTCACGAGCGCCGGCGTCGCGGCGCAGGCGCGCTGGAGCGAGATTTCCGGGCGCGACCGGCGCACCCGCTACTGTGGTGCCTACTGGGGCTGGGGATTCCACGAGGATGGTGTGGTCTCCGCGCTGCGAGCGGTAGAAGGGCTGTGATGGCGGCGAGCTGCGTCTACGAAGGATGGGTGCGCCACCGTCGTCTCGGTGCGATTGCCCACGAGCTGAGGGCCAAGCTCTTCATGCTCTACCTCGACCTCGGCGAACTGCCGGAGCTTTTCGACTCCTTCCGGGTCGCCTCGGCGCGCGGCCGCGCGCTCGCCGAGTTCCGCCGCAGCGACCACCTCGGCGATCCCTCGCGCCCGTTGGCCGACGAGGTCCGTGCGCTGGTGGCGGCGCGCACCGGCGAGCGGCCGTCGGGCCCGATCCGGCTGCTGACCAACCTGCGCTACCTCGGGCACTGTTTCAACCCGGTCAGCTTCTACTACTGCTTCGACGCCGGCGGCACGCGCGTCCAGGCGATCGTCGCAGACGTCACCAACACGCCCTGGGGCGAGCGCCATGCGTACGTGCTTTCGCCCGACGAGCCGCGTCCAGGCTCCTCGGTCATTCGTGGACGCTTTGCAAAGGAGTTCCACGTCTCACCGTTCATGGGTATGGATCACACCTACGCGTGGCGGATGACCAACCCCGCCGAGCAGCTGATCGTCCACATCGACAGCGAGCAGGACGAGCGGATCGTGTTCGACGCGACGCTGTCGCTGAAGCGCCAGGAACTCACGCCGGCACGACTGCGCGCTCTGCTGGCCCGCCATCCGCTGCTGACGCTGCGGATCGTGCGCCAGATCTATGCCAACGGCCTGCGGCTGGCGCTCAAGGGCGCACCCTATTTCCCCAACCCGAGCGGGACGCCGCTGCTCGCAGGTGCACGCCGCGCACGGCGCGCGCACCTCCGCAGCTCCGGCCCCGGGGCTCCGCGGTGAGCTTCGCGAGGCCGGGCGGCGAAAGCGAGCGTCGCCGCATCGAGTTCGGGCGTCGCGGGTTTGCTGGGCTTTTCGTTGCAGCGAGAAGGAGAACTCATACATCCGCCGACGCTGGTTACAATCCTGCCCGGATGGGACCACTCGCGGGGTACCGAGGGAGGGCGCAGCGGTCGATCGCCATCGGCGTGGTCGCCGTGGCCGCGCTCGGCATGAGCGCCGCCGCGGCCGCAGCCGCCGGCAAGCCCGCGAGCAATCAGGCCCACGCCGCAGCCAAGACGGCTACGAGCATCCTGCACACGACGGTTCCGGCCAAGGGGAAGTACCTCCTGATCGTGTGGGTGCGCTCGCGTGGCAAGCACTCGCGGCTGGTCGCGGTGTACCTGCCCGGCCAGAAGGAGCGGTCGGTCGTCGCGAACCCCTGGTGGGGCGCCGCCGTCTACTACACGCTCAACCTCTCGGCCACCAAGCTTGAGGTGCGCACGGTCAACGCTCCGCCGGCCGTGGCGGTTCGCGCGACGCTGACGCTGCGCAAGGCCGCCGCTCCAAGCGCGCCGCCGCCGGCGGCCACATCCGGCGGCGCGCCGGCGGCGAGCTCCACGACCACGTCAAGCGGTGGCTCGACCACGACCACGACCCCCGTGAGCACCACGCCGCCGCCAAACACCCTCGACACGAGCGCATACACGAAGAACATCTTCACCGACGACTTCCTGACCGACTACACCGGCCAGCCCAACCAGCTTCCCAGCTCACAGAACTG
>JBEKSK010000111.1:0-8223 GCA_049517155.1 Solirubrobacteraceae bacterium | reverse complement strand
GCCGGCTGCCCGACGTGGATCGTGCCGATGTCGGACTCGCTGACCGACACGACCATCTGCATCTGGCTGAGGTTCGCGAGCACGATGAAGCCGGTCGTGCTCGAGCTCGCGCCGGTCGAGGAGGAGCTGGACGAGGCGGACGCGAAGGTTGACGCCGCCGAGCTGCCGGAGGAGCCCGTGCCCGAGGAGCCCGTGCCCGAGGAGCCGGCGCTGCCGGCCGTCACGGCGCTGCCAACCGCGCCGGAGATCGACGCGATCGTGCCCGACGCCGTCGAGTAGAGCTTCGTCCCCGCGAGCGCCGTCTCGTCGCTCTTGACCGTCAGCTGCGCGCTCGCCACCGACGCCTCCGCCTGCGCCAGGTTCGCCGCGATCGTCGCCGGCGACGCCGTGGTCGTCGTGTTGGTGGAGGTGGAACCGGTCGAAGTCGTGGCGCCGCGCGAGGCGGTCGGCGTCTTGGCCGTCGCGCCGTTGCTGCTCGTGGCGCCCTTGCTGCTCGTCGCGCCCCTGCTGCTCGTCGCGCCCTTGCCACCCGAACCCGCGCTGCCGGATCCTGTGGAGCCCGCGCCGGTGCCCTTGGCGCCCGTCGTCCCGCTCGCGGAGGTCGAGCCGCTCGGGCCGCTTGAGCCGCTTGAGCCGCTTGAGCCGCTGGCACCCGTCGAGCCGGTCGAGCCGGTCGCTCCGAACGCCGCCGCTGTCGCGACCGGCGACGCCGACGCCGTGTGCGCGGTCGCGCCCGAAGATCCGGCGGACGAGGAGGAACCCGACGGGTTGGCCTCGACTGAGGCGAGGTTCGCCTGCGCCGACTTCAGCGCGGCCTGCGCCTCCTCGAGGGTCACCTGGGCGGTGGTCGGATCGATCTCGGCCAGGAGCTGGCCCGCCTTGACGTGCTCGCCGGTGTGGACGTAGAGGTTCGTCAGGATGCCGCTGGCCTTGAAGTCGAGCCCGACCTCGGTGGCCGGCTCGAGGTTGCCGCTGGCCGAGACGCTCGTCTGCACGACGCCGCGCGAGACCGCGGCGAGGCGGATCTCTGTGGTTGACGCCGCGCTGGGCGGGCCGACGAGCAGCACGGCAGCGACGATCGCCCCGGCCGCAGCCGCCACGAGCACAACGATCTGAAGGGGACTTGCCCGGCGGCGGTCGGCGCGCACGCTGCATTCATAACGCCGCGGCCTTCACCCCAGCTAAATGTGCGCAGGTGGTTTCTCGCGACCGTCGCGGGCCGCGATCAGCAGGCCATGGGTCGTCCCGGTGCTGCATGCAGCACCGGGCGGGAGGGTGCATGCACCCTCCCGCGAGTCGGTGCATGCACCGACTCGAACAGCGACAGGGTCAAAGACCGGCGGGCGCCCGGCCGGCGATCCGGTCCTCCATCGCCGCGCGCTGTTCGTCGCGGATCAGGAAGTTGAGGAACACGGCGGCCATCGCGATGCCGAAGATCAGGAACTCGAGGAAGCACATCCCGGCGCCCGCGAGGTGCTGGTCGGTGATCGCCGAGATTCCGTAGGCGCGCGGCGCGGCGACGTAGCGCGGGTAGGCGGTCTCGGTCATGAAGGTCAGCGGCAGGCAGACGGCGGCGCTCGCGAGGCGCGTGAAGCCGAGGTAGGCGAGGCGCCGCGCGCCCGGCTCGCGGCGCGAGGACGGCAGCGGGTCGATGATCAGCCACCACATCGCGAGGCCGGTGTAGAAGAGCGTCGCATGCTCGAGCGCGTGCACGACCGGGTGCCCGGCGGAGTAGTCGAAGACCGACGGGATCGCCCACAGCCAGGTCGCGGCCGCCCACAGCGGCAGCGCGACCCATGGGCTCGTGACGACCGCGATCAGGCGTCCGAGGCGACCGCCGGGGGCCAGCAGGCGCAGCCCCCCGCGCGGCAGGCCAAGCGGCAGGATCGGCGCCCGCAGGCCGAGCACCAGCAGCGCCGGCGCGACGTCGGAGAGCAGCAGATGCTGGCCCATGTGCGCCGAGAGCAGGTATTTGTCGCCGATCGCGTCCAGCGGCGACATCAGCGCGAGTGCGAGGATGATCAGGCCGAAGGCGTAGGGGAGCCAGTGGCTGACGCCCGGGCCGCCATTGCCCGAGAGGCGCTTCGCGCGCCTGTAGCCGCGCGCATAGAGCCACGCCGCGGCGACCAGGATCGCGATCAGACCGGGATCGATCGTCCAGCTCGACCAGCCAGGGGCGCCCATTGGGGCGGATCCTAACGCGTGAGGGCGGGGGCGTGACGCGCCGCCGGCGAACCGGCGCGGCGGCGCGAGGGCCCGTTCCTCAGAGCGCGAACAGTTCGATCACCGGCGTCGACGACGACGATCCCACGTAGCCGCCGGCGCTCGCGAAGCTCGCGCTGTAGTGGTTGGCGATGAGCACCGCCACCTCCTGTAGCGGCGTCAGGTAGCAGTGCGCGTAGCCGCTTGAGTTGGTGACAGCGCTGCAGAGCTTCAGCGGGCCGAGGTTGAAGCTGATCGTCTGCCCGGCGACCGGCGCACCGCCGCTCGTCAGCGTCGCGCCCACGACCCACTCGCCGATCCCGATCCGCAGCGCGATCTGCGGCCAGGCCGTCAGCTTCGTCGCCGCCGAGACGGTGAAGGACTCGCAGTCGCTCGAGGACACGAAGTCGTCGTCACCGTTGTAGTTCGCCAGGTAGCTGTAGGTGCCGGGCGCGAGCGGACCGCTGGAGCTCGAGTTGGGGACGCTGCCGTCCTGGTTCAGCGTGACCGTCTGTGTCGACAGGACCGCTCCCTTGGCTGTGGTGCAGGTGCCGTTGGCGAAGAGGGTGTATGTCAGCGTCCCCGCCGGCGAGTAGCCGCGGTAGGTGCCGCCCACGCTGGCTGTGTCATAGGCCGCGTTGCCCGTTCCCGCCCACGGCTCGCCGGTTGCCACGCTGTATGGCGCCGAGCTGGTGGAGCTCGTGAAACCGGTGAAGTCGAGGTAGCTCAGCGTGACCTCCGCGTCGCCCGGCGTGGTCCCGGCGGAGCTGGCGGTGCCGGCGCCCGCCGTCACCGTGCAGCCGCTGAGGATCACGCTGATGCCGTAGGCGCCGTATGGGGAGGAGCAGAAGTCCGGGGCGCTTGAGCTGCCGCCGCCGGCCGCGATGATGAACGGCTCGGTGGAATCGGTGCCGTAGGAGACGCTGGACTGGCCTCCGGCCCCGTCGACGCACACGTACAGCGACTGGGTCGGGGACTCCAGGCCTGTGAGGGTGCCGGAGACCTCGTCGCCCGCAACGGTGCCCGCCGCGCCGACCGCGGTCATGCTCACGCTGCCCGCCAGTTCCGGCGGGTACGCCCAGGTGAAGCAACCAGCGGTCGCGTAGGTGTCCGTCTCCTGCGTGTAGCCGTTCGGTGCAGCGGCCGCGGCGGTTCCCGCGGCGGCGAGGACGGCGGCGCAGACCGCGGCCAGGATCGGTGCGGCCAGGAGCAATGTGCTCCGGCGGGTCGCGGCGAACGCGGCGGCGCACCGGTGGGCTGACGTCCTCATCTGCGGGTCTCCTCTTTCTCGGGCCAGGAAGCGGCGCTCCATGCCGACGCGCGCGGGGCGCCCACGATTCACGATCGGCGCGCCGCTGTCAACCTCCGCCACTGGTGAAGTCCCTGCCCGTGGGTGGGTCCTGGGGCACGCGGCAGGCTGCCCAAGCGGGTGCGGGCGGCGAGTGCCCGGGCGTGCCGCGGAGGCCCTACTGTTGGGGGATGAGGAGGCGCAATCGCCTGCTGTCGTTCGGGGCCTGCGCGCTGGCGCTCGTGCTCGCCGCGATCGCCTCACCGGCGATCGGGGGGATCACCGGCGAGGCCGTCGCGATCGCGCTGGCGTGCGTTGGCGGGATCGCGATCGTCTCGCTCGTGTTCCTTGAGATCGGCCTCAGCGAGGACCGCGAGCGGGCCCAGGCGCGGGCGAGCGAGCCGGCGCCGGCGAAGCGCCGGCTGCGCCGGCCGCCACGGCGCCGGCGGCGCCCGGACTGAGCGGCGGGGTAGGATCTCGCCCGATGAGCAGCCTGCGCGAGCGTGTCGTCGAGGGGACCGTCGCCTTTGGCGAGCGGGCGCTGCCGCCGCTCGAGCGCTGGCTGGGAAACTCCTCGCTGGTCGGCGATCAGCCGTTCTTCGACAACGACACCTTCCCGTGGTCGCGGACGCTCGAAGCGCACTGGCGGGAGATCCGGGCCGAGCTCGACGCCGTGCTCGAGGACCAGGAGCATCTGCCGAACTTCCAGGACATCTCCGTCGACCAGGCGACGATGACCACCGACGACCGCTGGAAGACCTACTTCCTCTACGGCTACGGCTTCAAGTCGCAGGCCAACTGCGCGCGCTGCCCCCGGACAGCGGCGCTGTGCGCGCAGATCCCGGGGATGAAGACCGCCTTCTTCTCGATCCTCGCCCCCGGCAAGCACCTGCCGGCGCACCGCGGCCCCTATAAGGGCGTGATGCGCTACCACCTCGGCCTGCTGATCCCCGAGCCGGCCGATCGCTGCGGCATCCGCGTCGACACCGAGACCCGCCACTGGGCCGAGGGGGCGTCGATGATCTTCGACGACACCTACGAGCACGAGGCCTGGAACGACACCGAAGGCACGCGTGTCGTGCTGTTCGTCGACTTCGTGCGGCCACTGCGCGCGCCGGCCCGCTGGCTGAACGCCGCGGTGCTGTGGGCGATCGCCTTCTCCCCCTTCATCGGCGACGCCAAGCGGCGCCACAACGACTGGGAGAAGCGCTTCGAGGCGCTGAAGGCGCGGCGCGCGGACGCGTAGGGGCGGGCGCAGCTACGGCTGGCGCCCGGTAACCGCCAGGCCGACGCCCAGGCCGACCAGCATCACGCCGCCGGTCGCGCTGAGTCGCTCGAGGCGCTTGGGCGAGCGGCCGAGCCAGGCGCGCGCGCTCCCCGATGCGAGCCCCCAGGCGCCGTCGGAGAGCACAGCGAGACCGATGCAGATTGCACCCAGCGTCAGCAGCTGCAGTGACGCGTGCCCCTGCGAGCGCTCGATGAACTGCGGCAGGATCGCGGTGAAGATGATGATCCCCTTGGGGTTGGTGGTGCCGACGATAAAACCCTCGCGGATGATGGTCGGCAGTGACTTGGGGGCGCCCTGACCGACACCGAGCAGCCCGGCCAGCGCCTTGCGCTCACGGACGTTGCGCACGCCGAGGTAGACGAGGTAGGCGGCGCCGAGCAGCTTCAGCGTCACGAACACGGCGTCCGAGCGCTCGATGATCGCGCCCAGCCCGAGCGACACCAGGGTCAGCTGCACGGCGAAGCCGCTGCTGTTGCCCAGCACGGTCGCCAGCGCGGCGCGCCGGCCGAGCGCGATGCCGCGGCTGACGATGAACAGCACGCTAGGCCCCGGGATCAGGATCACCACGTAGACCGTCACGAAGAACTCGACGAGGTGGCGCCCCGGCAGCATCAGCCCGCCTCGATCCCCAGTCGCGCGCGGATCACCGCGATCGCCGCGGGACTGGAGTCGATCAGCACGTAGCGGCGTCCGAGCTGCGAGCACACGGCGCCGAGCGTGCCGGAGCCGGCGAAGAAGTCAAGGCACCAGCCGCCGGGGCGCGACGAGGCCGAGACGATCCGGCGCAGGACGCCCTCGGGCTTCTGGGTCGGGTAGCCGGTGCGCTCGCGGCCGTTCGTGGGGACGATCGTGTGCCACCAGGTGTCGGTCGGGCGTTTGCCGCGCGCGGCCTTCTCGGGGCCGACGAGACCCGGCGCCATGTAGGGCTCGCGCTCGACCGCCTCGGCGTCGAACAGGTGCGCTCCCGGGGTGCGCACGTAGACGAGGATCGTGTCGTGCTTGGCCGGCCAGCGGCGCGTCGGCTTGGCTCCGTAGTCGTAGGCCCAGATGATCTCGTTGAGGAAGCACTCGCGGCCGAAGATGCGGTCGAGCGCGACCTTGACGTAATGCGCCTCGCGGTAGTCGAGGTGCACGTAGAGCGTCCCTTCGGGGGCGAGCAGCTCGCGTGCGCGTTCGAGCTTGGGGCCAAGGAACGCGAGGTAATCCTCGAAGCGGTCGTCGTAGTGGAGCGCAACGCCACGCGCGCTCGAGCGGTAGCGGCGGTCGCCGAAGCCGGTGCGGTCGCCGTCGTCGTCGCGCGCCACCTCCAGGCGCTGGTGGCGTCGGGGCCGGCCGGTGTTGAACGGCGGATCGATGTAGATCAGCTCGAACGCTCCCGCCGGCAGCCGCGGGAGCACGATCGCGCAGTCGGCCTCGAGCACGAGGTTCGTGCGCAGGACGATCTGCTCAGAACTCGATGACGCTCCGGATGCCGTCATGCGCCTCCATCAGCTCGAAGCCGCGGTTGACCTGATCGAGCGTGATCCGGTGCGAGATGAACGGCGCCACGTCGATCTCCCCCGCCATGAAGCGATCGATCAGCGCGGGCACGTCGTCGCGGCCCTTGAGGCCGCCGAACGATGAGCCGCAGACGCGCCGGCCGGTGATCAGGTAGCGCGGGACGATGTCGAGCGTCTCGCCGCGGCCCGCGACGCCGGCGATCGTGCACAGCCCCCATCCCATCCGCGCAGCCTCGACGGCCTGGCGCATCACCGCCACGCTGCCGGTCGCCTCGAAGGTGTAGTCGGCGCCGAAGCCGCCGGTCAGCTCGAGGATCGCCTCGACCGCGCCCTCGCCGCCGCTCAGCGTGTCGGTGGCGCCCTGGCCGCGCGCCAGCTCCAGGCGCTGCGGCGAGAGGTCGACGCAGACGATCCGCTCGGCACCCGCCAGGCGGCAGCCGGCGACGGCACCGAGTCCGACCATCCCGGCGCCGAAGACGACGGCGGTTGAGCCGGCGCGAACGCGGGCCGTGCGCAGCGCCGCCCCGAGGCCGGTCGAGAGGCCGCAGGCGAACAGGCAGGCCGCGTCCAGCGGCGCCTCCGGGTCGATTTTGGCAAGCGAGATCTGCGCCATCACCGTGTATTCCGCGAACGTCGAGGTGCCCATGAAGTGCCGCAGCGGCTCGCCGTCACGCGACAGCCGGGTCGTGCCGTCGGGCAGATGACCCAGGTTCTGCTGCTCGCGGATCGCCAGACAGAGGTTCGTGTCGGGGCTTGCGCAGTGGATGCACTCGCCGCACTGCGGCGAGAAGAGCGTCACGACGTGGTCGCCGACCGCCACCATCGTCACCCCCTCACCGACGCGCTCGACGACGCCCGCGCCCTCGTGGCCGAGCACGGTCGGCGCGTAGCCCGACGGATCGACGCCCGAGGCGGTGTAGGCGTCGGTGTGGCAGACGCCGCACGCGACCAGGCGCACGAGCACCTCGCCGGGCCCCGGATCGGCCAGCTCGACGTCCGCCACCACGAGCGGCCGGCCGAACTGCTCGAGCACCGCGGCCCTCATCAACATTGGGCGGATCGTAGTGAGTGGCGGGGGCGCCGGCGGGTTGCGGCCGCAGGCTGTGGTGCGCGGCATCCGGCGAGGCGCCGCCGGGAACGTGCAGCACGCGCAGACGGTGCGGCGCGGCTAGCCGTCGAGCTCGGTCCCGCGCGCGTAGCCGCCGACCAGAGCGACGCAGGCCAGTCCGAGCCCGGCAGACAGCGCGATCGCGGCGCGGTAGGTGCCCGGCGCGATCAGCGCGCCCCCCAGCGCGGTGCCGATCGAGGCGCCCGTGAAGATGCAGGTCGTGTTCCAGGCGAACGTCTCCGTCGCGGCGCCCGCGACGCTGAAACGGTCGAGCAGCAGGTAGGCGCCGGCGAAGACCGGCGCGATCGGCATGCCGGCGAGGAAAGCGAGCGCCGCCATCACCGGGATCGACGGCGCCGCGAGCAGCGGCACGAGCAGCAGGCCGTAGGCGCCCAGCGCGATCACCAACCGCCGCGGCACCGGCAGGCGCGCCGCGCGGGCGCCGGAGATCGCGCCGCCGCAGGCCGAGCCGAGCGCCAGCGCCGCGAGAATCAGGCCCGCCGACGCGCGCGCTCCGTGGTGCTCGCAGAAGGCCGGCATCGCCACCTCCGTGGCGCCGAAGGAGCCGCCGAGCACGGCGCTCATCACCAGCAGGCGGCGCACACCGGCCGAGCGCAGCGCGCCGCTCGCCCGGCGCGTCGTCACATGACGAGTGCGCGCGCGCAACGTAAAGGCGCCGGCCCCGATACCACCGGCGCCGGCCGCGGCGAAAAGCGCGACCCGCGGGCTTGCGAGCGTCACCAGCAGCGCCAGGAGCGGCGGGCCCAGCACAAACGCGAGCTCCTGCAACACCGCGTCGATCGCGAATGCGGTCGCTCGCAGCGCCGGGCTGGGGATC